>JAJYIC010000264.1 GCA_021790295.1 Pseudomonadota bacterium
TGAGAATGCGGCTTGCAAGCGCCGTATAGCCGCCAATGAGCGGCAGCCAGAAGGGCGCCGTCAACAACAGGGCCCAGATAATGACATTCGCGGGAAGGCGCCCCCTCATTCGAAAAGCCCTTCCTGGCCGAGCAAGCCGCGCGGTCGCACGATCAGCACTATGGCCATGATGACATAAATGACGACGTCGCTGGCGACCGGGTAATAGGCGCTCGTCACTCCGGCGGCGAGCCCGATCAGCAAGCCGCCGAGCACGCTGCCAAAGAGGCTCCCGATGCCGCCGACGACGATGGCGACGAAGGTCGCCATGATCACGTCATTGCCCATCGTCGGCGAAAGCTGCAACACGCCCGCCGCGAGAACGCCGGCGAAACCCGCAAGGGCGATGCCGATCGCGAAATTGACCGCGCGCAGGAGGTAAACGTTGACCCCGAGAGCGGCAACGGTCTCCAGATCGAGAATGCCGGCGCGGATGCGGACGCCGAAGCGCGAGAGGCGCAAAAAGGCGAAAAGAGCGCCTGCGGCGAGGGCAATCGCGCTCATCACAAAAACCCGGTAGCCGGTGATAAAAAAGTAGGTCTCGCTCACCGGGGAGTCGAGCCAGGAGGGGATCGCGAAAGGCACGCCCCCGGCCCCCCAGACGCTGCGAACCGAATCCTCGATGATGAGCGCGAGCCCGAATGTCAGAAGCAGGCTGTATACGGGGTCGGGACGCGCATAAAGGTAGCGCACGAGAAAGCGCTCGACGAGAATGCCGAGGATCCCCGTCAGTACGGGTCCTGCGATCAAGGCGCCCCAAAAGCCGAGATAAGGGGCCAAAGCAAACGCCAAGTAAGCGCCGACGACCATAAACCCGCCATGGGCGAAATTGATCACCGAATTGAGGCTGATGATCAAAGAGAGTCCCAATGCCATCAGAGCGTAAAACGCGCCCTGTATGAGTCCGTTAAATGCATCAAACAATACGAGTTCCATTCTTTCGCTTGCCTTTTTCAGATAAGGCGACGACGCGGCCGGTTTTCACTGATCTCCAGAGCCCAGCGATCGCGTCTTGTGAGCGCGCCGACGGCACTCTACCACGGCTTTCCGTTCCCGAATACCTCCGGCTGCGGCGCAGGCGACCGCGCGCGGCGGCGATTTCGCGAGCGAAACCGTCGCGGCGAGGCCGCATCACGTGCCGGCAAGAGAAAGCCGGCCGACGAAGGCTCGGCGAACTTCGCCCGACAGCCTCACGCGGGATAGGTCAGCTTGCACCCTTTGGCCGCCGGCGATTTCGCGAGCTTCGCTCCCGGGATCGTTTCCTTGACGTCGAAGAGATAGGGATATTTCCCGGTGCTGCTGACTTCTCCCACGAACTCGGTGAGCAGCATCTGATGATCGCCCGCGCGGTAGGAAATCGGGTAGGGGCCGAGCGCCAGCTCCGGCGGCAGCTCCATGCCTTCAATCGCATGGGCCACTTTGATCGAATTGAGGCTCTTCGCCTTGGCCGCACCCATGGCGATCGTATGCATCGCCACATAGCCGAACCAGCTGCGCGCGCTCGGCGTCTTCGCATAGAGCTTGCGGTATTTCGCGACGAAGGCCGTGACGTGCGGATTTTTCGGTTGATCCCACCACCATTCCATGACGCCCCAGCCGACTCGCGCCGCTTCCGGAAGCGCCGCCAAGTTTTCGAACTCGACCAGGCCGTAACCGAACGCCATCTTTTTGGTCATGCCGAACTGGGTGGCTTGCTTCATCAAATCGACGAAATCATCGCCGCCTTGCAGGACGATAAAGACTTCCGGCTTTGCCGCCTGAACCTTGATCAGCACGGACGAGAAATCGGTCGAGCCCAAGGGCATCAAGGCGTTGCCGAGAAGGGTCCCGCCGTTCTGTTTGAGAAGTGCGGCGAAGCCCGCCTCGAGGAAATGCCCCCACGCGTAGTCCGGGGTCGAGATGTACCAGCGCTTGCCGAATTTGGAGATGAGGGTCTTGGTGATGGCGTTGGCCAGCATCCAGGTGTCGGAGCAGATCTTGAAGGTTGTCCAATGGCAGTGCTGGCCGGTCACGGAATCGACGTGTCCGCCGGTATCCACAAAGAGGATCCCTTTGAGATTGGCAGCATGGCTGAGCGCCAGGGAGACGGCGGAAGAGACCGATCCCGAGATGAAATTGACCTTGTCCTTCTCGACGAGCTTGTGGAATTTGACGGTCGCCTTGCCGACATCCGCAGCGTCGTCCTCGGGGATGATTTCGACCGGGCGGCCGAGGATTCCGCCTTTTTTGTTGATCTCGGCGAGAGCCATTCGGGCGCCGTTCAGTTCGTAGCCGCCCAGAACTCCAAAAGTCCCTGAAAAGGGATCGATAAAGCCGATCTTGACCGGGGTCTCGCCGCGCGCCTCGACGATAAAGGGAGCGGCGATCGGCAGGGCAGCGGCGGCGGCGCCCGCCCTGAGGATCGTCCGCCTGGTAAGGATCTTTGACGGCTTCGACATGGATTCCCCCTTTTTAAAACCCTAGCGCGTAGGCCACAGTATTCGCGGGTTTTTGACCGGCACAGGCCAAAAAGTCGTCCTCTCGCCCTCTAGCCTGCGACAGCTTGCCGCATCGGGCCCATCCTCTCGCCCCCGGCTCAGCCTGCCGGCATCTCTTCGAGGAGGCGCCCCAGACCCGAGAGGCGCTCGCCGCTCTTGAAGGCGACGAGCATCGCCCAGATCGAGGCCTGATTGGTGGTGACGACCGGCTTCTTCAACTCGGCTTCCCAGCCCGCGAGAAACGCCATCGTCGGAAAGTTGCCGCCGGGAATGACAAAGACCTCGATTAGGGGCCGGTCGATGCGGAGAAGCGCCCTTTGCGCGTGTTCGGGGCCGAGGCCGCCGATCGCATACGCGTCGCGGGCGGCAAATCCTTCGCTGGAGAGCGTTTCGAGGCCGTGCTTTGCGGCGAAATAGCGGGCGGCGCGGGCGTTGACCTCGTCCGTATAGGGGGAGACGAGAGCAATCCGCCGGGCGCCCAATGCCCGCACGGCGCGGCCCAAAGCCTGCGCCGAGGTCAGAGCCGGGACGCCGGCGGCCTCGCTCATCCGCCCCGTCACCGCACTGTCGTAATCCTCGGCAAAGAGGCTTGCCGAGGTTTGCGCGAGGATCAAAAGCTCGACCTTCGCGGTTGCGAGAAGCCGCGACTGGCATGCGATGTCTTCCTCGCGGCTCGGGGCGAAAGGCTGCCCTGGCGCGCTCGTCAGAAGCCGCCCGAAATGCGCCTGATATCGGGGCGGCAAGAGGCGCGTGAATTCACTCTCGCAGGTGGTGTTGGTCGAGGGAATGAGGACGCCGAAATGGCGGGTCATCGCGCGGGCCTTTTGCGGGGCGGGACGGGAAAGCGATGCTAGCCGCCTTCCGAGAGCGCTGTCGAGCCCGAGGCCGCGCCCCGCTCCTTCCCTTCTCTCTCGCCCGCGGGCGAGGGGCTGACCCTTGCGAAGCGGCCCCCGACGACGCCTTCCGCCCGCCGAAGACCCTCAGGCGGCCTCTTCCACGCGGACGAAGGCCGAAGTCTCGGCGAGCGCGATCGCTTCGTCAAAAGCCCGCAGCACGGCCCCGTGCGAGGAACGATCGTTCATCGCTTCGACATTGGTGAAGCCGCGCGAGCGGGCGACGGTGATCAGGTAAGAATGAGCGAGCCAAGCGGGAACCGGGGTTCTCATCCGCTTCGCCGCCGCCCGCACAGCGCCGACCGCACAGCGCCGGCCCCGGAACCACCAATAGGTGCCGCGCATCCAGTGGCGCGGGTCTTCGATGAGCCCTCTCGCCTGGCGCAAAAGCCCACCGGCCGCGGTGTAGCGCTCGCAGGGAGTGGGGACCTCGACCAACCCCGTGGCGATTTGTTCACGGCTTACGCGGTTGAGCGACGCCTTCAACCACAGACGCAAACCGTGCCGGCTCCAAACCGGGAACAGCCCCGTATCGGATGGCAGCACCGCCTGCAAACCCGTACCATCGAACGGCATTCTCGTCTCCTATCCGTTGCTTTCCGACGTGATCCCTGGGGTCTCCTCTGACCGGGCCTCTTTGTTGTCCGGGGACGCTGTGCCGCGGCACTCCCCGGAGCCTCCCATAGCGCTTCAGAAACGCCTCGCGCGATATCCAGAACTGGCAGCGGGGCCGCAGCAGTCCTTTGCCGCGCAAGGCGCTCGGATTATACGCCCACGCCAAGGCGCAGATCAGGAAATTCTCGAGAAAATCGTGCACCCGCCACCACATCGAGCCGCGTCCCCCGTACTCGACCATGTCGAAGCCGTAGACT
>JAJYIC010000265.1 GCA_021790295.1 Pseudomonadota bacterium
GCTGCGCACCGACAGCGGCGGACCCGGGCGGCAGCGCGGAGGGCTCGGCCAGGAGATCGAGATCGAACTGCGCACCGACGCGCCGGCGCGGTTGTCGCTTTTGTCGGACCGGCATGATCATCCCGCCTCGGGGGTCTTGGGCGGCCTTGCCGGCGCGCCTTCGTTCATCGCTCTCGCCGACGGCAAGAGGCCTCATCCGAAATCCCGCAGCGCCGTCGCCCCGGGGCGGCGCTTGACCCTCCTTTATGCCGGGGGCGGCGGTTACGGCGACCCGAAATCGCGCGACCGCGAGGCGGTAAGGGCCGATCTGCGCGACGGCACCATCTCGGCCGAAAGCGCGCGGCGCGATTACGGGCTGGAGTAAAGGCGATGGCCGGGAACGCGCGCGTCGGGGTCGATGTCGGCGGCACCTTTACCGACCTCGTGCTTCACGATCCGTGCGGCAACCGTGTGCTTACGGGCAAGCTGCTGACGACGCCCGAAGATCCGAGCATTGCCATCATCAACGGCACCGCGAGGCTTTTGCAGGAAGCGGGAATGGCGCCCGGCGATGTGCACAGCCTCGTCCACGGCACCACTCTCGTCAGCAACGCGATCATCGAGCGCACCGGGGCGAGGGTCGGCCTTCTCACGACCGAAGGGTTTCGCGACAGCATCGAGATCGGCCGGGAAACGCGTTACGATCTTTATGACCTCTTTCTCGAACCCTCCCGCCCTTTAGTGCCGCGTTTTCGCCGTCTCGAAGTGCCGGAGCGCGTGAGCGCCGAAGGCGAGGTGCTGCTCTCTCTCGACGAAGAGGCGCTCGCCGCGGCGCTGCGCCGACTGGTCGAAGGCGAAGGGATCGAGGCGCTCGCCATCGCCTTTATGCATTCCTATCGCATGCCGGCGCATGAGCGCCGCGCGGGCGAGATCGCGCGCGCTCTCTACCCGCATCTGCCGCTCTCGCTTTCGGCCGAGGTCGCGCCCGAGATCCGCGAATTCGAGCGCAGCAGCACGGCCTGCGCCAACGCCTATGTCCAGCCGCTTGCGCAGCGCTATCTCGACCGTCTGGAGGGTTCGCTTGCCGCCATCGGCTTTGCCGGGCGGGTCTATATCATGCTTTCGGGCGGCGGCATCACAACGGTGCGGGAGGCCAAGGAATTTCCGATACGGATGATCGAATCGGGTCCTGCGGCCGGGGCCATGGCGGCCTCATTTCTCGCGCGGCTCTGCGGTCTCGACCGTGTTCTCTCCTTCGACATGGGCGGCACGACCGCAAAGATGTGCCTGATCGAAGGGGGCGAGCCGCATCACAAGTTCGAATTCGAAGCGGGGCGTGTCCGGCGCTTCCAGAAAGGCTCCGGCCTGCCGCTCAAATTGTCTGCGGTCGACATGATCGAGATCGGGGCCGGCGGCGGCAGTCTTGCTGCGGTCGACCCCGGGAGCGGACTGGTGAAGGTCGGGCCGCGCAGCGCCGGGGCAAGACCGGGGCCGGTCTGCTACGGCCTCGGAGGGGTTCAGCCGACCGTCACCGACGCCGACCTTCTGACCGGGCGGCTCGACCCCTTTTATTTTCTCGGCGGCGAGATGGAGCTCGATCCCGGGCGCGTCAAGACCGCCTTTTCCGAGACCATCGCGAAAGAGATTGCGCTTGCCCCGGAAGAGGCGGCGCTCGGCGTTGAACGCATCGTCGACGAGACGATGGCCGCCGCGACTCGGCTTCACCTTGCCGAAAAGGGAAAGGACCCGCGCGGGTATGCGATGGTCGCCTTGGGCGGCGCGGGCCCGGTGCATGCTTGCGCCTTGGCAAACCTCCTCAAGATCCGCAAGGTGGTGGTGCCGCTCGGCGCCGGGGTCGCTTCGGCTCTCGGCTTTCTCGTCGCTCCGCCCGCGATCGATATGGTCAGAAGCTATGTGGCCCGCCTCGAAACCCTGGACTTCGAGCGGATCAACGGCCTTTTCGCAGAGATGCGCGAGGAGGGTTGGCGGCTTCTGACCGAGGCCGGCGCCGGCCCCGCCGAGATCGCCTTTCGTCCGAGCGCGGAAATGCGCCACCTGGGCCAAGGCTTCGAGATCCCCGTTTTGCTGCCGGGTCTCGTCCTGTCGCCTTCGGACCTTCCCGCGATCCGCGAGGCATTTTTCGCCAGCTACCGCGCGCGCTTTACGCGCATCATGGAAGAGTCGCCGATCGAGGTCTTGAGCTGGCGTCTTCAATGCGCGGCGCCCGCTCGCGACATCCGTCTCGGCGGCCCCGGCGGCGCCGAGAGTGCCGGGCTCGAACGCGCAAAACGCGGCCTGCGCAAGGTGCTCTTCGAAAGCGAAGGCTGGCAGGATTGCGCCGTTTACGACCGTTACGCGTTGCCGGTGGGGGCGCGGTTCGAGGGTCCGGCGGCGATCGAGGAGCGCGAATCGACCTGCATCGTCGGCCCCGGGGGGGTTGTGAGCGTCGACGCGCTTCGCAATCTCGTCATCGAACTGCCGTGAAAACCCTTGCCTTCGGCCCCCTGCCTGTTGCGGGCAAGCTTGCCCGGAGCCCGCGCTTTCTCTTCAACGATTGGGCTTTTTGAGGTCGTCAATAAAGGAGGAGTCCATGCGCCATGCCATCTGCGCTCTGGCCGCGAGCGCGTTGATTTCCGCCGCCGTCGCGTCGGCTCAAGCGGCGGCGCCGAAAGCGATCACGATCGGCGATTTGTATGCGAGCAGCGGCCCTGCCGGGCTTGCATCGGTGTCGATGGCCCTCCACGACGGCCTGATGCTCTGGGTCAATGAGACGAATGCGGCCGGCGGGGCGTATATCGGCGCCTACCGCAAACGAATCCCCTTGCGGGTTGTCGCCTACGACGACCAGGGCAACACGGCGACCGTTGCCACCCTCACCAACCAGTTGATAACGCAGAACCGGGTCAATGTGCTGGTGGCCGACTTCGGATCGGTCCTCACCTCCGTTTCGGTGCCGATCGCCCGCGAGCACAAGGTGCTTTTGATCAACCCGTCGGGGACGGGCGCGACGCTGTTCAGCAAGGATAATCCATACCTCGCCCTCGTCGCCCAGCCGGCCTCGCCCGTGGCGCCGCGCTACGTCTCCGAGTTCCTCGCCAAGGAAGGCTCCGCCGGAACCATAAAGCGCGTCGCCATTCTCTATGACACCAACGATTTCGCGAGCGCAGAGGCCGCCGCTTTCCGGCAGATGTTCAAGAGCCTCCGTGCGCCTTTCAAGATCGTTTACGATCACGGGACGCCCACCTCCACTTCGGCTTATACGGTGCTGATCAACGGGTTGCGCGCAGCCCATCCGGACTTCGTGCTCGAACTCGGCTTTCCCAACAACGACATCGCCTTTCTTCACGGATTGCAGGACACGGGCGTGCATTTTCGCGGCGTGTTCGCAAACTATCCGGGCTGGGAGCCGAACCTGCTCGCCAAGGACGTGGGAATTGCCGGCGTCAAAGGGGTCTTCACCTTCGAGCCGGGCGTATTCCTTTCTTACAAACCGACGGTCGGGATGACGGCTGCCGCGTTTCATGCGGCTTGGGACAAGGCCTATCCCGGCGGCAAGGTGCCCTATGGCCTCAACGCCGCCGTCGGCTATGTGGCGGGGCTCGCCATCGACGAGATGTTGAAGCACGCTCCCGATCTCTCCCAGCTCGGTTTGCGCAAAGGCCTTTATGCGGTCTCCGGCAAGATGGTCACGCTCCAGGGTCCGTTCCGTTTGGCCGAGGACGGCGAGCAGCTCGGCGAGATCAACGCCCTCGGCCAGGTGTGGCCGAACGGCAAAGGCGGGGTGAAGCTTTCCGCGGTCTACCCGCCCCGAGTTGCGAACGCAAAGGCGGTCTTGGGCAAACGCTGAGGCCCGCGCAGGAGGAGCCACTGCGTTCTCCCTGCGGCTGCGGGGGCTCGCGCCCTCTCTGCCGCGCCACAGCCTTTGCAAGGCGGGAGAGGGCCTACCCCTCGGCGGGAAGCAAGGAGTATACTTCGTTTCATGGGGGAGGAGATCGCGCGGATAGCGGGTGAAAGGCATCCTTGCCGGCGGCGCGCCGCCGGCAACGAAGGCCTGCCGCAAGAGGGCGTCATAAGAGGTTGCTGGTCGCCTTGCCGGCTGCAGGCGCTTTGGCGAGAGGGCCGCCGCCCTGCGCCTCTCCTTCTCGCCGCCGCGCCCTCGTGAAGGGGGCGAGCCTCACGCTCTGCGATGCTTGAATACGCGCTTCTCGCCGGAGCGATCTTCGGCCTTTACTTTGCCCTCGTCGGTCTCGGGTTGAACCTCGTCTTTGGCGTGATGCGCATCGTCAACCTTGCGCATGGC
>JAJYIC010000266.1 GCA_021790295.1 Pseudomonadota bacterium
CCGGTCTCTCCGAGAGACCGGCGTAGTTCTCCACCGCGGTCAGCGCATAAGGGTCGTACCAGCCGGAGAAATGGACGATCGGGACATCGGCGTAACCTTCCCGGAAACCTTCAGCGTAGATCCCGGGCTGTTTCCAATAATCGTCGAAGACCCCGTGCGACCATTGCTCGAAAAGGGTGTCTTCGTATTCGGGGGCGGCTTTCAAGGGCGAATCGCCTTTGTGCCAGGGCAAACGGCGAAACCAGGCGCCTATGTCCTCGGCTTCGAGGGCCGCCTTGACCGCGGGGTCGCGGGCATCGGCGAGGGCGTTGCGATAGGCCCAGGTCGCCTGTTTGAGGTCGAAGGCGCCGCCGTGGCGGATGCCGCTCCTGTAGGCGTTGGAAAAGCCGCCGCAATCGAGGAACTGCGCCTTGAGGCCCGGCGGGTCGAGGCAGCCGAGCGCCGCCTGCGTATGCGCGCCATAGGAAAGCCCGAAAGTGCCGACGCGCCCGTCGCACCAGGGTTGGCGCAAAAGCCAGGCGATGGTGTCAAAGCCGTCAGGGGCCTCGCTCAGATATTTTGTAAAACGGCCGCCCGAACGATAGCGGCCGCGGCAGTCCTGATAGGCAACGGCATAACCAAAGCGCAGGAAATAGGCGGCGACCTCGGCGCGCGACAGAGGCTCCGAAGCCCCGGCGCTGCGCTCCGAGCGGGAGGGCGCGGTCTTGTCGTAAGGCGTGCGTTCGAGAAGAACGGGGAACAGCCCCGCCCCTTGCGGCCGATAGATATCGGTCGCGAGCATCGCCCCGTCGCGCGCCCGCACCATGCTGTCGCGCTCGATAAGGATCGCGTCCGTTTCCGTCATCGCTTTCCCATCCCCCGACCGCGCCGGTCGAGTTTCGGCCGCCGCGGACCCGGCACCCGGCGTCCGTTCTGTGGCCGGAATTTTGTCGCCTTTCTTATATCGGGTTGGATGAAACATGCTCGTCGATGGAGAGCAGAGCTCGATGCTCTTCGGGTGTCAGTTTATACTGCTCAAGATCCGGTTCGACGCCTCTGCGACGCATCTCTCCGAACGCCTGGTACTTCCGATCGAGTTCCAGAAAGACATCGTGAATGTCCGGCGGCAATGGCGCAATGCAATCGATTTTGGTTTGGCTTTGTCCCATCTTGATGCCAGTGTTCCGGTCGAACTCAAGGTCGTCCTGCGTGGTAATCCTGCGCGCATATATTGTGCTGTCGGTGACGGCTGTTAGCAAACACACCAAGCTTGCACCGTTAGGGCTCCGACCGTGAAAGATATCTCCCACAGACAGGCTCCGCAGCGCCGTCCTGCGATCGGTCACTCTCCGCCCTCCTTGTCATGGCTTGATTAGATATGGTTCTAAAACCTTCGACTCCTGGCCTCCAGACTCGTTCTCAAGGCCCATAATCTTTACAGCGCGGTCCCTGCAGAGATCTCGACCGGTAATGTGGTACATTGCTGTCGTCCCGGATGTTCCGCCGCTTTGACAGCCGCCCGAAAATCCTTCGCCTCTGGGGCCTCGCGCACCCCCTTTTTCAAGACAAGCACTTTCATCGCCGTCCGGATCGCCCATCGGCGTGCGCAGCTCGTGGGGATTGAAATTGGCCTCGATAAAAGGCGCGGCGCGCGCCAGCCGGACCAGCCTCTCGCCCTCGAGATCCGCGATCGGGATGGCAAGACCGAGGATCTGGGCGAGAGCGATCTCGCGGTTATCGAGCGCCTTGGCAATGAGGCGGCAGCGCTCGAAGAGCCAATTCAGGCGCCCTGCCCTCGCCGAAGAGGAAATCTTGCAGGAGAGAGGCTTCCTCGCGGCCGATAGAGCGATAACCCTGCGCGGTGCGGCGAACCAGGATGCAGTCGGGACCCGACACGGCACCCTCCGCATCGACCGCAATTCCCAGGTTTTGCGGGCCGCGCGGATGCAGCCGACGCATGGTTTCGAACATCGCATCGAGCCATCGTGCTAAAACAACATCATTATAGTACAAAGAGAGAACAAAGCCAAGAGGTTTCCGACTGCTGGGCGGGATCCCTTCACGAAAGATGGGATGCCCAATTATTTCCCAGAGGGGTCAAAGCGTGGCTCGAAGGTTGCCGCATCGGTTAAAGTAAGTCCACAAATGTACAAAATATAGATTCAAGTAGGCTCGAACTTATTACCTCCCCTACTCCCACTCGATTGTTCCGGGGGGTTTCGAGGTGATGTCGTAGACGACGCGGTTGATCCCGCGCACCTCGTTGATGATCCGCGTCGCCGTGCGCGCGAGAAAGTCATGCGAAAAAGGAAACCAGTCGGCGGTCATCCCGTCGCTCGAAGTGACCGCCCTCAAAGCGCAGACAAAATCATAAGAACGCGCGTCGCCCATGACGCCGACGCTCCTCACCGGCAGGAGCACCGCAAAAGCCTGCCAGATCTCGCCATAAAGCCCGCAGGCGCGGATCTCGTCGAGAAACACCGCGTCGGCCTTTTTGAGGATCTCGATCTTCTCGCGGCTGACCTCGCCCGGAATGCGGATCGCCAGCCCGGGGCCCGGAAAAGGATGCCGTTCGACCAGCCTTTCGGGAAGGCCGAGCTCGCGCCCCAAGGCGCGAACCTCGTCCTTGAAAAGCTCGCGCAAAGGCTCGACCAGCTTCAATCTCATCCGTTGCGGCAGGCCGCCGACATTGTGGTGCGACTTGATCGTCGCGCTCGGCCCTCCGAAAGGGCTCGTCGATTCGACGACATCGGGATAAAGCGTGCCCTGGGCGAGAAATTCGACCCTTCCGAGCCTTTTTGCCTCCTCTTCGAAAACATCGATAAAGGCAGCGCCGATCCTTTTGCGTTTCTCCTCAGGGTCGCTGACGCCGGAAAGCCTTTCGAGAAAAAGCGCACCCGCCTCGCGCACGACCAGAGGGATGTTGTAGTGGCCGCGAAAAAGAGAGGCGACCTCCAAGGCCTCGCCTTCTCGCAACAGCCCGGTATCGACAAAGATGCAGGTCAACTGGTCGCCCACTGCCTCGTGCAGCAGGAGCGCGGCAACCGCCGAGTCGACGCCGCCCGAAAGCCCGCACACGATCCGTCCCGCGCCGACCGTTTGGCGGATTTTGCTCAGGGCTCGCCGGCGAAAGCGCGCCATCGTCCAAAGACCGGGGCAGCCCGCGATCCGGTGCGTGAAATTGCGCAAAATCGCCCCGCCCTGCGGCGTATGCACAACCTCGGGGTGGAAAAGGACCCCGTAAAAGCGGCGCTTCCCGTCGGCGATCGCCGCGAAAGGCGCATTCCCGCTCGAAGCGACGGCGCGGAAACCGGGCGGCATCTCCTCGATCCGGTCGCCATGGCTCATCCACACGGGAACGCGTTCTCCCTTGCGCCAAAGCCCCGCAAAAAGCCGGCATTCGTCGAGGACTTCGAGAGTGGCCCGGCCGAACTCCTGCCGCTCGCTCGGCGCGACCTTGCCGCCGAGTTCCTTGCACATCGTCTGCATCCCGTAGCAGATGCCGAGGATCGGAAGGCCGAGATCGAAGAGGAATTTGGGTGCGCGCGGGGCGTCCCCGGCAAATACGGAAGCCGGCCCCCCCGAAAGGATGATGGCGTCCGCAGCAAACTCGCGCACGCTCTCTTCGCTCCCAGAAAAGGGGCGTATCTCGCAATAAACCCCGTTCTCGCGCACTCTTCTGGCGATGAGTTGCGTCAACTGGCTGCCGAAATCGAGGATCAGGATGCGGTCGTTCATTCCTCTCTCTCTGCGTTTCCGGCTTCTGCGCCCTGGCGGCGCTCGATGATCGCGACAAAAAAGCCGTCCGTGCCGTGGCGCCACGGCGTCAAGCGCAGCATCGCTTCGCCCGCGGGCGAGCGCCCGCCGATCGCCTCCTCCCACGCACGCGCCGCGGGATAAAGGGAAAAGAACGGCTCGGCCGCAAGAAAAGCCTCTACCGCTTCCTCGTTTTCTTCCGCGAGAAAAGAGCAGGTCGCATAAATGAGGCGCCCGCCCGCACGGACAAGGCGGGCGGCGCTTTTCAAGATCCGCCTTTGGCGCGAGACGAGTTCGGCGAGATCCTTTGGGCCAAGGCGCCATTTGAGATCGGGATTGCGGCGCCAGGTTCCGGTCCCAAGACAGGGAACATCGAGAAAGACGCGATCAAAATCTTGCCTGTGACGCTTCACCCAAGGGTCGAGCTCGCTCGAAATGAGGCGCCGTTCGACATTGGCGACCCCGGCGCGCGACAGGCGCAAGCCCGCGCGTTCGAGACGGCGGGGCGAGGTGTCGCAGGCAAGGATCTTGCCGCGGTTCCT
>JAJYIC010000267.1 GCA_021790295.1 Pseudomonadota bacterium
CTCTCGGAGGGCAACCGGGCGGAAGCCCTCTTTGAAGCGCAAACGCGGGCGCGTTTATCGCGCCTATTTGGTCCTTTTGCCGGCCTCTTTCGCGCCCGCAGAGCCGAGATCGTCGCGGTTCCACCAGCCGCCGCCCAAAGCCTCGAACAAGGCCGCGCTGTCGCGCAAACGGTTGGCGCGCGCTTTGGCAAGGGCGACTCGCGCGCCCTCATAGCTCTTTTGCGTTTCGAGAAGCCCCAGATAATTGATCTCTCCCAATTGCAATTGCCGGCGGGCGATGTCGAGGCTCCTTTTGGCCGCTTCTTCGGCGCCGACCGCGGCCTTGAGCGCGGCGGCGTCTGATAGGAGAGCGTGAAGGGCGTCCGCGACCTCGCGAAAGGCCGCGAGCACGGTGGTGCGGTAACGCGCATCGGCCTCTTTGAAAAAGGCTTCGGCGGCGCGCTGGCGGTGCTTCAAGGCGCCGGCGTCGAAAACCGTTTGCGAAATGTCCCCGGCGAGGCTCCAAAAGAGGTTTCCGGCCGCGCCGAGGCCGCCCGCCGTCACGGCCGAACTCCCCAAGGCGCCGGCGAGCGTCACCTGCGGGAGGCGATTGGAGGCGGCGACCCCGACAAGGGCGCCGGCTCTTTTGAGTTCGGCCTCGGCCGCGCGCACGTCGGGGCGTTGGGCGAGGAGTCGTGCCGGAAGGCTCACCGGCAATTGGCGCGGCAAAACGAGAGAGGAAAGGGTGAAGACGGCTTTCGGCTTGCGGCTGGGGAAACGGCCGAGAAGGGAAGCCATGCGGTCGCGCGATTCGAGGAGAGCCTTTTCGAGAGGGGGCAATTCGGCGCGCCGGCGCGCGAGCGCGGCTTCCTGCGCCGCAACGTCGGCTCCCGCAACCTCGCCAAGCGCGTATTGGCGGCGCAAGATCTTAAGTTCGCGCAGGGCAATATCGATGACGTCGCTTGTCGCCTTGATGCGGGCGCCGAGCAAAGCTTCCTCGATCGCACCGGCGACGACATCGGAAGTGAGGGAAAGATAGGCGGCTTCGAGTTCGAAGCGCTGGCGTTCGGCTGCGGCTTTGCGCGATTGGATCTCGTGCCTCGTCGCGCCGAAGACGTCGGGGTTGTAGGCGACGGTAAGCTCAGGCGTGAAGAGGCTGTAATAAAGTTCGCCATTCGCCGGCACCGCCCCGATGCTCGCCGCGGTCTTGTTGCGGCTCGCCGAAAAATCGACGCTTGCCAAGGGATAAAGCGCGCCCTCTGCGACATAAACCCGCTCTTCTGCGCGGCTGAGAGAGGCGCGCGCCGCCGCCAGATCGGAATTGGCGGCGAGCGCCTCTTTGATGAGCCGGTCGAGCGCTTGCGAGTGGAAAAGGCGCCACCATTCACCGGGGATCGCGAGGCCCGGGACAAAGCGCTGCGCCGCGCCCCCCGAGATGTTCGCGGACGCGGTCTTTTCGGGCAAAGGCTTTGCCGTATAGGCTTTGACGGGAGGCGCAGGCGGAGCCTTCCAACGGGGGCCGACGCTGCAGCCGGACAGGACCAGAACGAAAAGGACAAAAAGGCGTTTCTGCGCCCCTTTGCCGGGTTTCATCGCCGCCTATTCCGCCGGGGCGGGCTCTCTGCCGCCCTCTTCGGAAAGCCTTTCATGGCGCGAGAAAAGATCGATCAGAACCGGCAGGACGACGAGGATCAGCGCCGGAGCGAGAGCCATCCCGCCGACCACGACGAGAGCGAGCGGTTTTTGCACCTGGCTGCCGATCGCGGTCGAAAGGGCGGCCGGCAAAAGCCCGACAAGCCCCGCCATCGAGGTCATCAGAACCGGACGCAAGCGGATCTCGCACGCCCTTAGAATGGCCTCTTCCCGCTCGCGCCCGCCATCGAGGAGGGCATTGAAATAGGAAAGGATGATGATCCCTTCCATGACCGAGATGCCGAACAGAGCAATAAAGCCGATCGCCGCCGAAACGCTGAACGGCGTGCCGCTCGAAGAAAGCGCGAAAACGCCGCCGACCAAGGCCATCGGCATCACGCTCGCCGCGATCAGGCTGTCCCTCAAGGATTCGAAATGCAGGAAAAGGAGAAGGCCGATCAATAAAAGGCTCACCGGCACGATCACTTCGAGGCGTTCGATCGCGCCTTGGAGTTCGCTGAATTCGCCGACCCATTTGAGACGGGCGCCCGGCGGAAGCGCGACCTCGCGGGCGATCTTTTTTTGCGCATCGAAGACGGCATTGGCGAGAGGACGCCCGCGCACATTGAACTTGATCGGTATGTAACGTTCTTCGTTCTCGCGGTAGATGAAAGAGTAGCCCGAGCCGAGGCCGACTTTGGCGACCGCGCTCAAAGGGATGGGGACGATGCCGTGGCCGTTCGGGTTGTGGGCGCCGATCGGGATCCGCCGCATCGCCGTCAGGCTGTCGCGGTAACGCCGCGCCAGACGCACGACGATCGGAAAGTTGCGATCGCTCCCGTGCTGGTAAAGATTGCCCGCGGCCTGCCCGCCGATCGCCGCCTCTACGGTTGCGTCGATGGCGCCGGGGCTGAGCCCGTAACGCGCCGCACGCCGGCGGTCTATGGCGATATTGACCGTCGGCTGTCCCCAGGCGTCGAACACGCCGATGTCGGTCATGCCTTTGACGGTCGCCAAAACCGCGGCGATCTGGTGCGCGGTTTTCTGCAACCGGCGCAGATCGTGGCCGAAAAGCTTGACCGCGTTCTCGCCGTTGATGCCGGTAAAGGCCTGCGCGACATTGTCCTCGATGTATTGGGAGAAATTGAACTTGACGCCGGGAAACCGCGCCCTGAGGGCGCTATCCATCCGATGGATCAATTCGTCCCGGCCGACGCCTTTCGGCCACTGCGAGAAAGGCTTGAAAGGCGCGAGGAACTCGGCGTCGGAAGTGGGGTTGGTCCCGGTTGCGTCGTCCGGGCGACCGAGCTGCGAAAGGACCGTTCCGACCTCGGGAAAACTGCCGATCAGCCGCCGCATGCGGTCGATGGTGCCCGCGCCTTCCTTGAGCGAGATTGTCGGCGGCAGCGAGGCGCGGATCCACAGATTGCCTTCTTCGAGAGAGGGCAGGTATTCGAGGCCGAGAGAGCGCGCCGCGGCGATCGCCATGACGAGAACGATGGCAAGGCCGCCGAGGGTGACCCAGCGGTTGGCGAGAGCGAATTCGAGGATCGGCCGGTAAAGGCGGCGCAGTCCGCGGAGAACAAAGGTCTCTCCCTCGCTGATCCGCTCCGGAAGGAGGAACGCGCTCAAGGCCGGCGATACGGTAAAGGTGGCGATAAGCCCGCCGGCGATCGCATAGGCGTAGGTCTTGGCCATGGGGCCGAAGATGTGCCCTTCGACCCCGGTCAGGGTGAAAAGAGGAACCAGGCCGGCGACGATGATCGCGGCCGAGAAAAAGACCGGGCGATTGACTTCGGCCGCCGCGCGCAAGATGCTCCGCGACTTATTGGGCAAGCCCCTTTCATGGGCGCCGAAAAAGCCGCTTCCCGTGGCGCCTTCGCGCAGATGGCGGCAGATGTTTTCGACCATGATCACGGTCGCGTCGACGATCAATCCGAAATCGATCGCACCGACCGACAAAAGGTTCGCCGATTCGCCGCGCAACGTCATGATGATGATCGCAAAAAAGAGCGCGAACGGCACCGTCGCGGCGACGACGAGCGCGCTCTTCAGATCGCCGAGAAAAATCCACTGAATGAAAAAGATCAATATGATCCCCGTGACCATATTGCGCACAACCGTCTGGGTGGTGACGGCGATCAGATGGCTGCGGTCGTAAAACGGGACAAGCTTGACCCCCGGCGGCAGGATCCCGGCGCTGTTGATCCGCCTGACCTCGGCCTTGACGCGGCGCAAGGTGGGCAGGGTCTTGGCCCCGTGCCGCATCAACACGATGCCTTGCACGACGTCGTTGTCTTTGCCGTAACCGACGATGCCGAGACGCGGCTCATGCCCGACCGTAACCGTGGCGAGGTTCTTGATGCGAATGGGCGAGCCGTTGTTGGCGCTGACCATGGTCTCTCTGATGTCGCGCATCGAGCGGATCAGCCCGACGCCGCGCACGACCGCCTGCTGCGGGCCGAAATCGATGAGCTGGCCGCCGACATTGAGGTCGGCGTTGTTGAGGGCTTTCAGGATCTCCGGAATGGTGACGCCCAATTCAACGAGCTTCTGTTTGTCGACCGTCACCTCGTAGGTCTTGGTTTTGCCGCCCCAGCCTCCGACCCCGAGGACCCCCGGTATCGCGTTCAAGCGGCGTTTG
>JAJYIC010000268.1 GCA_021790295.1 Pseudomonadota bacterium
CGCGCCACCGCCGAAGCGCGCCGCGCCGCCGCACCACGCCGCGCCCGTGCGGCGCAAAAGCCCGCCGCCTTGTCGCTGAGCGAGGCCGCCTTGCGGGCCGTGCGCGCGCATGCGAGCGGCGTCTCGGCAGCCGCCGTGCTCGCCTATCTGCAACGCGAATACGGCCTATCCGTACGCCCGAACCACCTCGGCATCGCATTGCAGCGCCATCGCCGCGCCGGTCGCCTCGAACAGCGCGATACGCTGTGGTTCCCGCCTTCGGGACAGGATTCGGGCGGGGCCGACTGAAGGCAGAATCTTTGCGGGCGCCTGCGTTGGCGGGCGGCCCTAAAGAGAGAGGGGTCGAAAGGGGCGTCGCGGATCCCTCAAAAGGGGCCGCGGCGCATTGATTCCTCGTTTTCCCTGGCGCGTGCGAGAGCGATCAGAGACAAGAGCTGAGGCGCGAGCGGAAGCCCGCGCTCTCTGATCTCGTCCGCGGAAAGCCAGGCCACATCTTCGGCGTCGTCGCCGGCAACCCCTTCGCCTTCCTGCCAGAGAGCGCGCACGGCCACGAGCACATAATGGACTCGCACGCGCCCTTGCCCGTCGCGCGCGATCGAGTCGACGGCGGTCAGCGTTTCGAGCGGCGTCGCCACCACCCCCGTCTCTTCCTTCAATTCGCGCACCGCCCCTTCGGCGAGGCTTTCGCCGAGTTCCAAAAGACCGCCCGGAAATCCCCAGCGCCCCGCCATCGGCGGCCTGCCGCGACGCACGAGAAGGGCGCGCGGCCCGCGCAATACGACCGCCATCACCCCGACCAGAGGGCGTTCGGGGTAAAGGCGGCGCTCGCCGCTCACTTTCCGGCCGGAAGCGGAGCCTCGGCGTAAATCTCGGCCCCTTGCGCGCGGAAAGCGCGCGAGCGCTCGTCCATACCCGTGCGCGCGTAATCCCGGATCTCTTGCGTGATCTGCATCGAGCAGAATTTGGGGCCGCACATCGAACAGAAATGCGCGAGCTTTGCCCCTTCGGCGGGAAGGGTCTGATCGTGAAACTTCTCCGCCGTCTCCGGATCGAGGGAAAGATTGAACTGGTCGCGCCAGCGGAATTCGAAACGCGCTCGCGACAGCGCATCGTCGCGTTCGCGCGCCGCCGGATGGCCTTTGGCGAGATCGGCGGCATGGGCGGCGATCTTATAGGTGATGACCCCGGCCTTGACGTCGTCGCGGTCGGGCAGCCCCAGATGCTCTTTCGGCGTCACATAGCAAAGAAGCGCCGTGCCGAACCAGCCGATCATCGCCGCGCCGATGCCGCTCGTTATGTGGTCGTAGCCGGGGGCGATGTCGGTCGTCAAAGGCCCCAAAGTATAGAATGGAGCCTCGCCGCATTCTTCGAGCTGCTTTTCCATATTGACCTTGATCTGGTGCATCGGCACGTGGCCGGGGCCTTCGATCATCACCTGGACCCCGTGCTCCCAGGCGATCTTGGTCAGCTCTCCCAAAGTTTCGAGTTCGGCGAATTGGGCGGCGTCATTGGCGTCGGCAATCGAACCGGGCCGCAACCCGTCGCCCAATGAGAAGCTCACGTCGTAAGCGCGCATGATCTCGCAGATCTCTCTGAAGCGCGTGTAAAGGAAATTCTCCTGGTGATGGGCGAGGCACCATTTCGCCAGGATCGAGCCTCCGCGCGAGACGATGCCGGTGACCCGCGAAGCGGTGAGCGGAATGTAGGGAAGACGCACGCCGGCGTGGATGGTGAAATAATCGACCCCCTGTTCGGCTTGTTCAATCAGCGTGTCGCGAAAGATCTCCCAGCTCAGCTCTTCGGCTTTTCCGTCCACCTTCTCGAGCGCCTGATAGATCGGCACGGTGCCGATCGGCACCGGCGCGTTCCTGATGATCCATTCGCGGATGGTGTGGATGTTGCGGCCGGTGGAAAGGTCCATCACCGTGTCGGCGCCCCAGCGCGTCGCCCACACCATCTTTTCGACCTCTTCGGCAACCCCCGAAGCGACGATCGAATTGCCGATATTGGCATTGATCTTGACGAGGAAATTGCGGCCGATGATCATCGGCTCGCTTTCCGGATGATTGATGTTGGCGGGTATGATCGCCCGTCCGCGGGCGACTTCCTCGCGCACGAATTCGGCGCTCACATGGTCCGGGATCGAGGCGCCGAACGACTCCCCGCCGGCGGCTCGTTTGAGCCTTTCGCGGCCAAGGTTTTCACGAATCGCGACATATTCCATCTCGGGGGTGACGATGCCGCGGCGGGCATAGGCGAGTTGCGTCACGGCCGCCCCGTCTTTGCCGCGCAAAACCGCCCGGCCGCCGCGGTCGAACTCCACAAGGCCGCTCTTCTCCCCGCGCCTCAAACCGTTGTCTTCGGGCTTGACGGCGCGGCCTTCCGCGACCTCGACGTCGCCGCGCGCGAGGATCCAGGCGCGGCGCAATTGCGGCAGCCCCTCTGTGATGTCGATCGCAGCCTGCGGGTCCGCATAAGGCCCCGAGGTGTCGTAGACGCGCAGCGGCGCTTCGCCCGAGGAAGGGGAAAGGTCGATCTCGCGCATGGCGACGCTCAGTTCCGGGTAAAGCAGGCCCGCAACATGAACCTTTCGCGAGGAAGGCAAGGGGCCGGTGGTGACCCGAAGCTCCTCCAGCTTCGTTTGCGTCTTCTCAGAAGGGAGTTGAGCGCTGTCGGGCATCTTCAGATCTCCATGACGTTTGTCGAACGAAGATCCGGGGCTTTTGCGAAGAGCCCGCTCGGCCTATGCCAAAGCGTTCCTGTCCCTACGCCGGTACGACCCGGATCAGGTTCGAAGGGTTTTCGCGCCCCGAGCCTTCCCGGGCCGGCGAACTCTCAGCCCCCTCACCGGGGCGCCCCTTGGACTTTGCGATTATCGCGAGAGAGCCGCGCGCCCGTCAAGCGCGCGACCGCAGAGGCATGGAGATAAAGGCCTCTTTCACTCTTCGCCCATCTTGAGCGCGGCGATAAAAGCGGATTGCGGGATCTCGACCTTGCCGAATTGGCGCATGCGCTTTTTCCCCTCTTTCTGCTTTTCGAGGAGTTTTCTTTTGCGCGTGACGTCGCCGCCGTAGCATTTGGCGAGAACGTCTTTTCTGAGCGCCTTCACCGTCTCGCGGGCGATGATGCGGCCGCCGACCGCGGCCTGGATCGCCACCTGAAAAAGCTGGCGCGGGATGAGATCCTTCAACCGCTCGCAGAGCGCCCGGCCGCGCCTCTCGGCCTCGCTTTTGTGGACGATCAGAGAGAGCGCATCGACGCTCTCGCCGTTGACGAGGATGGTCATCAGCAAAAGCGCGCCTTCGCGATAGCCGTCGAGCGCGTAATCGAAGCTCGCGTAACCGCGGCTCAGCGATTTCAAACGGTCGTAAAAGTCGAAGACGACCGCGTTCAAAGGCAGGCGATAGGTGAGAAGGACTCGCCCTCCCGCATAGGTGAGATCGACCTGCTCTCCGCGCCGCTCTTCGCAGAGTGCGAGGACAGCCCCGAGAGAGGCGTCGGGCAAAAGGATGGTCGCGCGGATCCAAGGCTCTTCGATGTGGTCGATCCGCGCCGGATCGGGCATGTCGGCCGGGTTGTGAAGGGTCAAGGTCTCGCCGCCGCGCAGATGCACCCGGTAAAGGACCGAAGGGGCGGTGGCGACGAGGTCGAGGCCGAATTCGCGCCGCAGCCTCTCTTCGACGATTTCGAGATGAAGCAGACCGAGAAAACCGCAGCGGAAACCGAAACCCAAAGCCGCGGAAGTTTCGGGCTCGTAAAAAAAGCTCGCATCATTGAGGCGAAGCTTTGCGAGGCTTTCGCGAAGGCGCTCGTAAAGGGCGGCGTCGGAAGGGAAAAGGCCGCAAAAGACGACCGGTTGAACCGGTTTGAACCCGGGAAGAGGCAAGGCCGCCGGGCGGCGCTCGGAGGTGATGGTATCGCCGACGCGACAATCGGCAACCGCCTTGATGCCGGCGGTGATAAAGCCGATCTCTCCCGGCCCCAATTCCTCGATCGCAGAAGCTTTCGGGGTGAAGACCCCCACCTTCTCGATCGTGTGCACCGCGCCCGCCGCCATAAAGCGGATCTTTTCGCCCGCGCGCAAAACCCCGTCCTTGACCCGAACGAGGATGACGACGCCGAGATAAGGGTCGTACCAACTGTCGACGAGAAGGGCTTTCAAAGCCGCCTCGGCCTCGCCTTCGGGCGGCGGCAGACGGCTGACCAAGGCTTCGAGCACGGCCTTGATATTGAGCCCCCTTTTGGCCGAGATCA
>JAJYIC010000269.1 GCA_021790295.1 Pseudomonadota bacterium
CATGATCATGGTGCCGATCTCGTAGGCCTTTCATGTGCCGATCACGGATGTGGCCTGGGCGGTTACGGTCACCTTGTGGATGCGGATCGTCGGCGGCACCGCCAACGGCTGGCTCGCCGACCGCATCGGCCGCAAAGGGCCTTTGATGCTGTCGATCGCGATTTACTCGATCTGCAACTTTATCGCCGGTTTCGCGCCGAGCTTCTGGTTTCTCTTTCTCTTCCGTTCCCTTCTCGGCATCGGCATGGGAGCGGAATGGCCGGTCGGCGCCTCTCTGGCGATGGAAAGCTGGCCGGTGCGTTCGCGCGGATTGATCGCGGGCATCATGCAGGGCGGCTGGGGACTGGGCTTTCTCCTCGCGAGCGGGGTCTACGGCCTTTTCTACGGCTACCTCGGCTGGCGCGGGATGCTGTGGGTCGGGGTCGCGCCGGCGCTCCTTCTCGTCTACATCTTCCGTTACGTCAAAGAACCCAAGGTGTGGCTTGAGAACCGCCGCCAGCAAAGGATCCAGAAACGCGAAGTGCGCGCGCCTTTGGTGTCGATTTTCAAGCCGGCCTTGCTGATGACCACCCTCAACGCCTGCTGGTGGACGGCGAGCGGGGCCGTCGTCGCTTATTCGCTCAACCTTTTTGCGACCCATCTGCAGGTCGATCTGCATTTGAGCCCGGCCCTCGTTGCGACCCCGATCATCGTCGGGAACTTCTCGTTTTTCCTCGCCTGCACGGGCTGGGGCTGGGTTGCCGACCGCATCGGCCGGCGCTGGACGCTCATCATCATCGCCGCGGTCGGCATCCCTCTGACGCCGATCTATCTTTTGACCCACAATTACACCCTCATCGTGGTCGGCATGCTTCTCCAAGGATTTTTCGCCGGCGGCGGGATCAACAGCCAGAACGCGAGCTATATGACCGAGCGTTTTCCGACCGAGGTTCGCGCCACGGCGAGCGGCTTTTGCTATCAGGCCGGCATCGGCGTCGGCGGGCTGGTGGTGCCCCTCATCGCCTATTTTGCGGTCTCTCATCATACGGGCTTTGCCGTGCCGATGCTGATCGCCGGGGTCTCGGGCTGCGTCAGCTTTATCGCCGCGGTCTTCCTCGGCCCCGAGACGAGAGGCAAGGTTCTCCTCGCAGAGCTCGAAGTGGCCTAGGGGTCCGATCCAAACGCTTGGTTCCCAAGCGTTTGGTGAATCGGCCCACCAGATCAAAATGTTGGTGGTGCGATAGAGCCAACGGATGGGAATCATCCGTTGGCATCGCACCACTAGGAGCCTGAGGGAAAAGCGCCGGCGGGCGCCCGGCAAAAACCCGGGCGCCCGATTTTTTTGCACCGTTGCGAAACGCGTCTGTGTTCTCAGGCGACGAGAAGGCGCAGCAACGCGAGCCCGCCAAAAAGCCAGCAATACCAGGCGAAAGGGTCGAGCGGCGCGCGCTCTTCATAGGCGCGGAAATAGCGCAGAAGAAAGGCGGTGCTGGCAAAGGCGGTCGCCCCCGCCGCAATCCCGGCCGTCCACAAAATCGGGCCGCTCAGCAAAGCCGCGCCGGCGCCGGCAGGGGTGTGGAGAAGCTTCGGGATTTCGAGAACCCCGGCCCCGGCGATGACCGGGGTCGCGAGCAGAAAGGAAAAACGCGCCGCCTCTTCATGTTCGAGGCCGAGGATGATCCCGCCGACCATCGAAGCGCCCGAACGCGAGATCCCGGGCAGAAACGCCGTCGATTGAAAAAGGCCTATGAGGAGAGCTTCGCGCCAATTCGCTTCGGCAAGGCTGCGCCTCATCCCCGCTTTCTTGCCCCTCCGGCTCAGGCGTTCGCCGGCAAAAAGCACCCCTCCGTTGGCGAGCAGAAACGCCGCAGCGATGACGGGCGATGCAAAAAGGTCGCGCACCGTCTTTTCGAAAGTAAAGCCGATCAGCACGGCCGGGATCGTGCCGACGACGAGAAGAAGGAACAGGTGACGCTCTTCGCGCATGCGCCGCTTCGTTGCGCTAAAACCGAGAAGCGCCTGCGCCAGAGAGAGCCATGTGCGCCAGAAATAAAGGAGAAGCGCCGTCGCGGTGCCGACGTGAAGAACCACGATAAAAGGCAGAAACCGCGGCGCATGCTCGTTCACCCGCCAGTGCAGAAGAGCCGGCAGAATCACCGCGTGGCCGAGGCTGCTCACTGGGAAAAGCTCGGTGATCCCTTGCAGCACCGCGGCGGTGACGGCCTCGGTGAAATTCATCGGCGGGCGCTTCCCGCGCCGGCTTTCCCGCCGCCCGCTCGACCGCAAATCGCGGCGCCTTGCGGCGGGAGCCTGCGCTTTCGGCCTTCCGTCCTTTGCCGCGGTGCTTCGGCCGCTCTCTCGAAAGCGGTTGCGGGGATGGCGTTTTCGGTCATGTTCGGCCTTCCTCAGCGAGGGGCGACCTTATCGGTGGGCTGCGGCAGGTGTCAAACGGCCCTCCCCGAAATCTGCATCGAAAGGGGGCGTTCCCATCGCCCCGTTTTGCTGCTAGGAAATTCCCGTTTTGCTGCCAGGAAGGCCAGGAAGGATTGCGTCCGAAAGCGGCTTTTGAGACCGCGGAACGAGCGGAGGAAAGGAATGAAGGCCGATTATGTGATCGTCGGCGCAGGTTCGGCCGGTTGCGTTCTCGCCAATCGGCTGACCGAAGATCCCCGGACCCGGGTGGTTTTGATCGAGGCCGGAGGGCGCGACACCCATCCTCTCATCCATATCCCCGCCGGCTTTATGAAGCTTCTCGACCACCCGAGCTTGACCTGGGGGTTTCATGCCGAGCCCGATCCCGGGACGGCGGGGCGCGCCATCCTTTATCCTCGCGGCCGGGTTCTCGGCGGTTCGAGTTCGATCAACGGCCTCATTTACGTCCGTGGCCAACCCGAGGATTACGATCATTGGGCGCAGCTCGGAAACCGCGGCTGGGGCTTTGAGGAGGTGTTGGTTTATTTCAAGAAGTCCGAAAACTGGGAGGGCGAGGAAAACGCGTGGCGGGCCAAAGGCGGGCCGCTTTTCACCTCGCGCATGACCGAGATCCCGCCGCTTTGCCGCGCCGCCGTCGAGGCCGGAAAGGAGATCGGGCTTCCCTACCGCGAGGATGTCAACTCTCTGCCGCACGGCGGGGTCGGCTATTGCCAGCAGACGCGCGGCGGGCGGCGCAGGGCGAGCGCCGCGCGCAGCTATCTGAAACCGGCGATGCGCCGGCCCAATCACGAAGTCGTGGTCAAGGCTCTGGTGACGAGGATCCTTTTCGATGGGCCGCGCGCCGTCGGCGTCGAATACCGCCGCGGCGGCCGGGTCGAGCGGGCCGAGGCCGACGGCGAAGTGATCCTCGCCGCCGGAGCCGTCGGTTCGCCGCATCTCCTCCAGCTTTCCGGAGTGGGCGCGCCCGACCATCTGCAAAAGATCGGCATCCCCCTCCATCACGCCCTTCCCGGGGTCGGGCAGAACCTGCAGGACCATTACATCGCCCGCATCTCCTACACGGTGAACGGGCTCAAGACCATCAATGAGAAAGCGAGGGGCTTGCCCCTTGTCGGCGAGATTTTGCGTTATCTTCTTACGGGAAAAGGAATTCTCACTTACAGCGCCTCTCTCGTTGCCGCCTCGGTCAAGGTTCTGCCCGAATCGGCGACCCCCGATGTGCAATGCTCCTTTGCCCCCGGAAGCTTCAAGGACGGCCAGATCGGTGAACTCGACGACTTTCCGGGCCTGACCGGAGGGGTCTGGCAGATGCGGCCGCAAAGCCGCGGCACGGTTCTCGCAAAATCGCCCGATCCAGAAGCCGCCCCGGCGATCAACCCGCGTTATCTTTCGGCGGAAACCGATCGCCGCGCGATGGCCGAGGGTTTGAAGCTTTTGCGGCGGTTTTTCGCCGCGCCGGCTCTTGCCCGTCATGTCGGCACCGAGATCCTTCCCGGGCCGGGGATCTCCAGCGATGAAGAACTCGTCGATTACGCGCGGCGCAAAGGTTCGACCGTCTACCACGCAAGCTGCACCTGCAGGATGGGTTCGGACAGCCTCGCGGTCGTCGACGAGGAGCTCAAAGTGAGAGGGCTCGACCGCCTGAGGGTCGTCGACGCCTCGATCATGCCCGCCGTCACCTCGACCAATACCAACGCGCCGACCATCATGATCGCCGAGAAAGGAGCCGAGATGATACGCCGCGCGGCGCGCGCGCCCTCTCCTCGCGCCGAGGCGGCGTAAGGCTCGGCACTCTTTTCGTCGGGTCAGCCATACCGAAGCGCTTATTGCTCTCGGTCAA
>JAJYIC010000270.1 GCA_021790295.1 Pseudomonadota bacterium
GTTCGGGCTGATCGCGTGGGCTCAATCAGCCTTCAGGGGGATGCGCAGGCTTCCCTCCTCCGCCATGGCCGGACAAAGACCCGTGGCCCTTCAGCCCGCGGACTCGTTCCGCGGGCGTCTCCGCGGCTCGATCGTAAGGCTTTGGAACCGCTCCGTTTTGCGGCGCGGCGTGGACGCCCGGATCAAGTCCGCGGCTGTCCAGTTCAGAGAAATTGGCTGCGGGAAGATAGATAGACACAACTTTTAGTCTCCTTGGCCGGCCTCGTGCCGGCCATCCATGACTTCTTTTCGCTCGACGCAGCGATTTTCAAAGGCGTGGATGCCCGGAACAAGTCCGGGCAAGGGGTCCTAAAGGTTGCGGAAAAACGCTGGAACGTCGTCATTCCGGGGCGCGGTCGCAGGCCGCGAGCCCGGAATCCATAAACGCAGGCCCGCGAAATCAATGGCTTGGCCTGTGTCCATGGTTTCCGGTCCCGGCCCTCACGGGCCGTCCCGGAATGACAGGGGGTTTTTCCGCAGTCTTCTATAGGTTGCGTCCGCTTCCATCGTCGTCGTTCCGGCGTTGTAGCGACTTCTCAACCGGACAGCCGCGCGCCGTCCTCACCCCCACCCCAGCCCTCCCCCATCGAGGGGGAGGGAGGATGTGCCGCACCGATGAGAGCGAGGCTACGTGACCGGGCGCTATCGCGGCTCGGTCCAGCTTTCGGAAAAGGCGAGGGCGCAGGTGCTGAAAGGCCGGCCTTCGCGCTCGCGCGGCCAAGGCCGGCCCGCCGCCTCGACGCCGTTGCGCATGAGGCGCGAGCCGAGGGCCGGCAGCAAGAGCGTCGAGACGCCATAGCGGCGGCCGTCGTCGCCCGGCGTGCTGTGGATCAGAAGCGGGTCGCCCAACTGGTACCAGGTGAGCGTCAATTCGTCCTCGCGGCCGATCACCTCTTCGGTCCAGAAGTAATGCGGGTCTCCCGATTTCTCGAACTCCGCCTCGACGACCGGGATCGCGATGTCGGCAATCTCGGGGTTCAACATGCCCTGCACGGTCCCCTGCAGCCAGCGCGCCATCGCGATGTTATCGCTGTAGATGCGCCAGCGGTTCTCGGTCAGTTCGCTTTTGAGATACAGGACATGGCCGGGTCCGGCCGGGCAGAGAATGATGCGCCAGAAACTGGCGTTGGTGGTGAGGGGTCCGCCGTCGGTCTCGGAGAGACGGATAAACGGGTTTTCGCCGGTCAGGATCACGCGGTTGGGATCTGCGCTCATCGGGGGTCCTCCCTTTCTCTCGATCGTCGGAAAGTTGCGGCTCAGCCGCCGGGCGGTCTCGGTGCTGCGATCACTCGGCGCTCGACGGCTCCCGGCGGATTGCCGAAGCGCAGCCTTATGCGATAGCCCCGCCAATCGCGCCGGTAGGCGATGGGGTCGGGAAGCGTGATCGACCCCGTCGACTGCATCAGAAGCAGTTCGCCGCTGCCTTGCGGCGCGCCGCCGAGGGCGGCGGGGCTTGCCGGAATGGCGGTCACGCCGAAACTGCCGCCGGAGAAGGGAGCGCTTCCCAAAATCTTCCCCTCGCCAAGGCTCGTCGTAGGGCTGACGATGATATCCTCGGCGCCCGTTTGCGCGCCGCTTGGGGCGATGAGCGCTGCGGCGCGCAGAGGCAGGCGGTTGAGCGCGCGGATCTCGATGCGGTCGGCGACGCCGTGCTTTACGAAGAGCGCTTCGGTGCTCGCGCCCGAGGAGGCCATCGGTGCCGCACTCGAACAGCCGGCAAGCAGGAGGAGGATGGGAAAAAGCGGGGAAACGCGCATTCCTTATTTCCTTATCACAAACGCCTCGCGCCTCAAATCGCCGCCGCTCGGAGGCGGCGATTGACAGCCGCGCCGCGGGCGCCTCAGATCGCTTTCGAGAAGAAAGGAGCAAACGATGGAACAGAGGACCTTCGGGCGGACCGGATTGAAGCTGTCGCTTCTCGGCTTCGGCTGCGGCGCGGTCGGCGGGCTTTTCGTGCAGGGCGAGCCGAGAGACCAGGAGCGCGCTCTCGCGCGGGCTCTCGAACTCGGCATCAATTATTTCGACACCGCGGCGATGTATGGGAACGGCGCGTCCGAAGAGAATCTTGGGCGCGTCCTCAAGAGCTTGAAGCCCGATATCGTGCTCGGCACCAAGGTGCGGCTTGCCGACTCCGAGAAAAGGCGGATCGGCGAGGCCATCGGCGCCTCGCTCGAAGCAAGCCTCAAACGGCTCGGGCGCGAGCGGGTCGATCTCTTCCAGCTTCACAACCCCGTGACCGACGCGGAAGGCGCGGGTTCGCTCACGCCCGATGTCGTTCTGGGCGAGGTCGTGCCGGCCTTCGAACGGCTCCGAAGCCAAGGCAAGATCGGCTTTTTCGGCATCACCGCGGTCGGCGATACGGGCGCGCTCAAAAGGGTCGTCGAGGCGCGTGCGTTCGCGAGCGCGCAGGTCGTCTACAACCTCCTCAATCCGAGCGCCGGCGGCCCGATCCCGGCGGACTTTCCGGCCCATGACTTTGGAAACCTCTTTGCCGGCACGAAGGCCGCGGGGATGGGGGTCATCGCCATCCGCGCGCTTGCGGGCGGCGCGCTTTCGGGGAGCGAAGCCCGCCATCCTTTGGGGATGCCGAACATCGCGCCGATCGCGTCGGGACGGGATTACCGCGCCGATGTCGAGCGCGCGCGCCGCCTTTTGCCTCTCGTCCATGAGGGCCATGCCGGAGGTCTCGTGGAGGCGGCATTGCGCTTCGTCATCGCGAACGAGGCGGTGACGACGATGCTCGTCGGCTATTCGAGCTTGGAACAGCTCGAACTGGCGGCCGCCGCGGTCGCCAAAGGACCGCTCCCGCCCGCCGCTCTCGAGCGCGTTCGAGCGCTCGAACAGGGCTTTGCCGGCGAGAAAGGGTGAGGGCGCCGCTCAGCCGCCTTGAAGCGCGCCGCGAAAGCGGTTGCGGCAGGAAGAGGGGTCGAGAGTGCGCTTATGGGCGGGCGGATCGGTCGGCTTGACGCGCAGAAGGACGAAGGCGGTGCCGTTTCCTTCGCGCAAGAGACGCGCGCCGTCGGGGATTTCCGAGGCTTGCGTGACGGTGCGCGTGCGGGCGATCCCGCAGCCCGCGGCGGCGCGTTCGAGATCGGCGCCGAGGCTCGTGTGGCTCTTCTGGTACCCCGTTTCGCCGTAATGGCCGTTGTCGACGCAGAGGATCCTCAGATTGGGCGGGTTCATGACCGCGATCGTCGCGAGAGCGCCCAAATTCATGAGGAGCTCGCCGTCGCCCGTCACCACCAGGACCCGACGCTCCGGCCGGGCGAGAGCGAGCCCCAAACCGATCATCGCCGCCCCGCCCATCGCTCCCGCCATCGCAAAGAGGTTGGCGCCGTCGCCCGTCAGCGCCGCCATATCCTTGCTCGTTCCGGCAAGACCGGAGACGATGAGATAATCCTCGGAGCGGCCGATGAGGGCGGGAACCGCCTCGCGGCGGTCGAGAACGAATTCGGGAAGAGCCATCTCTCGCCTCCTCATCTTGTCGAAGGATCAAAAGGGCTTCGCGCCGATGAGCTTTTGCGTCAAGAGGACGGCGACCGCCTCGCCGCTTTGAAAAACCATCGTCGAGGCCGCGCCGACCGTCGCAATGACCTCTTCCGGCCGATCGACCCGCAAGGTGAGAACCCCCATCGCCTGCAAAACCGGCTCGACCGCTTGGCCCATCGGAAACTGCCACGGGTTTCCTTCGCCGAAATCGCCGCGCATGCTGACGAGGGCGAGAAAGGGAAAGCGCCCGGCCTTGACGAGCGAGAGCATGTTGACGCAGTTGCCGACGCCGCTCGACTGCATCAAAAGCACGCCGCGCGCGCCGCCGAGATCGGCGCCCGCAAGCAGCGACACCCCCTCTTCTTCGGTCGTGAGCGGCACCGAATGCGCCCCGGGATCGGCGAGCGAACGCTCGATCAGGATCTTGTGTCCCGCGTCGGGGACGTAAGCAAAGATCGAGACGCCCTTCTGCCGCAAAAAATCGTAAAGCGCGTCCTGCCAGCGCCCTTCGACAGGCTCCGGACCGCGCTCTCCTCGACCGCTTTCGATTGCCATCCTGCGAGCCCTCCTTTGGAGAGCTTTTCGCCAATCCGGGGGCGATTGCAAGCGCGCTTTTCGGCAAAAGGGTTGGCGCCTCGATGGCCGGATGATAGGGTCGCCCGCTTGAGGGGGCATGGCGATGAA
>JAJYIC010000271.1 GCA_021790295.1 Pseudomonadota bacterium
GCTGGCACGTGCTGCCGATCGAAAGGCCGGAACTCAAAAACCTGCGCGCCTGGTACGAGCGTATGCGCGGAAGGGAAGGGTTTCGCACCCATATCGAGATCGGTCTCGCGTAAAGAGGGAGAAAAGGAGCTTGCCTCAAGGTCGGTTCGAGATGGGCCTCAAGCGTTTCGAGAGGATCGCGCTTCTCTTTTCGAGCGGGGCGGCGCTCGGCGCCTACCAGGCCGGCGCCACGGCGGCGCTTCTGGCGCGCGGTCTGCGGCCGAACTGGATCGCGGGAAGCGAGATCGGCGCCATCAACGCCGCCATCCTCGCCGGCAATCCCTCGCAGGAAGCCGCGGCCTCTTTGCGCCGGTTCTGGCAGGAGCTCTCCTCGCTTTGGGCCTCGAGGCCGCGCCGTCGCGCGCGCCGGCCGCTTTTCCGCCGGTTCGCGCGAGGGGAGGGTGAAGGGGCCTTTTTTTCGCGCGCGAACGGGGCCCTGCGCGCCCTTCTCGCCGATGCGCTCGATTGCGAGCGCATCAATGGCGGAAGCCTGCGTCTCGTTCTCGGCGCGCATGATCGCGGGACCGGGCGCGAGAGAACTTTCGACAACGACCGCCACCGCCTCGGCCTCGACCACATCCTCGCCTGCCTGCCCCCTGCCGATCTCGAAGCGGGCTCTCTCTTGCGCGCGGCTTCGGGCGTCGCCGTCCCACTTTCCGCCCTGATCGATGCGCCGCCCGCCGATACCCTCTCGTTCTTGATCGACGGCTATGATCCGATCCCGCAAAGGACGGGAGGGTTGAGCCGCGCGGCGCGCGACATCGCTTCGCTCAAACGCAACCATGAACTGCGGCGCATGATCGCGCTTTTGGGAGAGCATCTCGAGCCTTCGGCGCGACGCAACCCCGATGTTTTGCGCTGCCTCGAAGCCGCGAGCAGCGCGACGATGACGCTCCTCCACCTCGTTCATGAGGAGGGCGCGGGCGAACTTTCCGTGCAGATGGGCGATTTTTCGCACGAGGCGGTTGCGCGGCGCTGGCAGGCGGGAGAAAGCGACGTGGCGGCGAGCTTTTCCCAGCGTTTGTGGCTGCAACCGCGGCCGCCCTTATCGGCGGCCGTCGTGCACGAATTGCGCCGCGGCGCACCCGCGCCGCCACCCTGAAAAAAGGCCTTTCGGCCTTGCGCTTGCGGCAGACGCTGTTCTAAAGATCGCCGGGACGGTTTCGCGGATAGCCAGGGTACTTTCGCGATCGCGCGGTTGGCGGCTCACCGGGGCCGCGGGCCGAAGGGGAGTCTCGCAAAGGATCGTTTGCGGCAAACCCCGATGCGACCTGGTGCCTGTGCCCACAGCCGTTATGCGCCCTTTGGCGCGTCGGCTCTTTGCGATGAGGGTCCATGCTTTATCACGCCTATCAGTTCCAGAGCGATGCGCTCGTCGGGGTTCGCTTGATGGCGCGAACAGCGCGCGGCTTTTTCGACCAGCCTTGGCCCTTTGCCGCCGATCATCCTTTGCTGCGCGGAGCCTCGGCGGCGATGGAACTTTTATCCCATGCCGGGATCAACCACGAACGGCCGGAATTCGGCATCAATTCGGTCGCGATCGAAGGGGAACAGGTGCCGGTTTACGAAGAAGTGGCGGCAACCCATCCTTTTTGCCGGCTGTTGCATTTCCGCAAAGAGGGCGCGCGGCCAGAGCCGACCCTTCTCGTCGTGGCGCCTCTTTCGGGGCATTTCTCGACCCTTTTGCGCGATGCGGTGGACACCCTTCTCCCCGATCACGACGTCTATCTTGCCGACTGGATCAATGCGCGCAATGTCCCGCTTTCGTCGGGAGGCTTTGGTCTCGACGATTTCGTCGAACTCATGATCCGCTTTATCCGCGTTCTCGGGCCCCGCATCCATGTCGTCGCGGTGTGCCAGCCCGCGGTTCCGGTTCTGGCGGCCGTCTCGCTTCTGGCGGCCGCAGGGGAAAAGGCCGAGCCCCTTTCGGCGACCCTGATGGGAGGGCCCATCGACACCCGCGCCAACCCCACCGCGGTCAACCTTTTTGCCAAGGCGCATCCGCTCGAATGGTTCGATTCGAGGGTGATCACGACCGTGCCTCCACGCTTTCGCGGCGCTTTCCGCAGGGTCTATCCCGGCTTTTTGCAGCTTGCCGGGTTTATGAGCATGAACCTCGACCGCCATCTTCGCGCGCACTGGTCGATGTTCCGCTCGCTCATTGCCGGCGACAACGAGAGCGCCGCCGCCATCCGCGAATTTTACGAGGAATATACGACCGTCATGGACCTCCCGGCCGAATTCTATCTGGAAACGGTGAAGCGCGTCTTTCAGGACCATGACCTGCCGCTCGGGCGCCTTCGCGTCAAGGGGACGCTGGTCGAGCCCGCGGCGATCGAAAGGACCGCCCTTTTGACCATCGAAGGCGAGCGCGACGACATCTCCGGGCTCGGCCAGACGAGAGCCGCGCATGCCCTTTGCCGCTCTCTTCCTGCCGCGAGGAAGGCCCATTACGAGGCGCCTCGGGTCGGTCATTTCGGGGTCTTTCACGGACGCCGTTGGAGAAGCGACATTTATCCGCGGGTCAAAGCCTTTATCCGCGCCGAGGACGAGGGCGCGAGCGGGCGCCGGAAAAGCTGAGCGGGAGAGCGGAAATGGCCAAAAGAGGCAAGGTCATCATCACTTGTGCGGTGACGGGCTCGATCCACACCCCGACGATGAGCCCGCATCTGCCTACAAACCCCGACGAGATCGCACGCGACGCGATAAGGGCGGCCGAGGCGGGGGCGGCGATCCTCCATCTTCACGCGCGCGACCCCAAGGATGGGCGGCCGACGCCGGACGGCGCGGTCTTTATGGAGTTCCTGCCGCGGATCAAGCAGGCGACGGCCGCGGTCATCAACATCACGACGGGCGGCGGTCACGGGATGACCCTCGACGAGAGAACCGCCGCGGCGAGGCGCGCCAAGCCCGAAATGTGTTCCCTCAACATGGGGTCGATGAATTTCGGGCTTTATCCGATGCTCGGCCGCTACCAGGAATGGAAATACGAGTGGGAGCCGCGCTATCTCGAAATGACGCGGGACTTCATCTTCCGCAACACTTTTGCCGACATCGAACGCATCCTCAAGGAATTGGGCGAAGGTTGCGGCACCCGTTTCGAATTCGAATGCTATGATGTGGGCCACCTTTACAACCTTGCCCATTTCCTCGATCGCGGCCTCGTCAAACCGCCGCTTTTCGTGCAGACGATCTTTGGCATCCTCGGCGGCATCGGCGCCGATCCGGAAAACCTCGTGCATATGAAGCGGATCGCCGACAAGCTTTTCGGCGACAGCTATTACTGGTCGATCCTCGCGGCCGGGCGCCACCAGCTTCCTCTTGCCTCGATGGGCGCGATCATGGGCGGCAACATCCGCGTCGGGCTCGAGGATTCGCTTTGGGCGGGACGGGGAAAGCTTGCCGAAAGCAACGCCGATCAGGTGAAAATGGCGCGCAGCATCGTCGAAAACCTGTCGCTCGAACTCGCAAGTCCCGCCGAGGCGCGCGCGATGCTCTCGTTGAAAGGCGGCGACGCCGTCGCTTTTTGAGCCTCGAGACGGGCGATGATCGACAAACGCGTCAAAAGCCTTGCCGAAGCGGTCGCCGGCGTGCGCGACGGAGCGGTCGTGCTGTGCGGAGGGTTCGGCGGCGCCGGGCTTCCGGATGCCCTTTGCGAGGCGCTCGTCGACGAGGGAGCGCGCGATTTGACGGTCGTCGCCAACAATGCCGGAACCGGCCGCGGCGGTCTTGCAGCCCTCCTCGCGGCAAGGCGGGTCAGGAAGATCATCTGTTCCTTTCCGCGCAGTTCCGACCCCGTCGTCTTCGAAGAGCTTTACAAGAACGGCGAGATCGAACTCGAACTCGCCCCCCAAGGGATCATCAGCGAACGCATGCGCTGCGCGGCGGCCGGGCTCGGCGGCTTTTATTCGCCGGTCGCGGTCGGCACGCGGCTTGCCGAAGGCAAGGAACACCGCGAGATCGACGGGCGCGTTTATGTTCTGGAAAAGCCTCTCAAAGGCGATGTCGCGCTGATCGCCGCCGACCGCGGCGACCGCTGGGGCAACCTCACTTACAGGAAATCGGCGCGCAACTTCAACCCGACCATGGCGATGGCGGCCGATCTGGCGATCGCCCAGG
>JAJYIC010000272.1 GCA_021790295.1 Pseudomonadota bacterium
AAAAGCGATCGACGCAGGCGAGAAACTCCTCGAGGTCTGCAAAAGGATTGCCGAAAAGATCGGCGACGCGATACCCGTACTGGCGCGCCAGCTCGTAAAGCCTGCCCGCAGTATGTCCAAAGACCCGGTAGGCCCTATCGCCATATTCGGTCGATATCAGGGGCCGTGATTGCAGGATTGTGTCGCGCGCCCCGACGAGCATGTCGATCTCGCCGCCTTCGATGTCGATCTTTATGTAATCGACGGGAAAACCGAGTGCGATGTCGTCCAATCGCCGCACCTCGGCCGAAAGCTCGATGACGCTTTCCTTCACTTTTTGCGGATACCACTCCTTCATGCGCAGCCCGGATTCGCCCCAACCTTCGGGAAAGGCGAAAAACGTCTCTACGCCATTGTGATCCGAAAGCGCGAGCTCCCTGATCGTCACTTGCGGCTCATCTGCAAAGCGTCGCGCGAGACGCCGGCAAAGTTCGGGGATCGGCTCGAAGGCTGCGACATTTGCCGCTTTCAGGTCGCGGACAAAATGTTCGGTGTGGTCGCCCTCGTTTGCCCCCGCGTCGACGATATTGGCGCCCTCTCGAACGAGCCTCCTGTAATTCAAACGAAGAAGTTCCTCCCAATCGATGTCGTCGCAATCGTATTTCCGCGACATCTTCAAAAGCATCTCGAAAGCCTGCGGCATCGCCATCTTTCCGATTGCGGCGCTCGAGGCTCTGGAGGCGAGCGAACGGGGAAACGCCCGGCGGGTTCTCTTCCCGCCTATTCCTCGGCCGGGAGTTCCCCGGGCGAGGCCATCATCGCCTCGGCGACGAGGCCCGCATTGGCGCGGATCGCGCGTTCGATCGATTGGCCGACCTCGTCGTGCTCTTTGAGATAGGTTTTGGCGTTTTCGCGGCCTTGGCCGATGCGCTGGCCTTCGTAGGAAAACCAGGAGCCCGACTTTTCGACGACCCCCGCTTGCACTCCGAGATCGATGAGTTCGCCCTTTTTCGAAATGCCTTCGCCGTACATGATGTCGAAATCGACAACCTTGAAAGGCGGCGCCAGCTTGTTCTTGACCACCTTGACCCGGGTCTGGTTGCCGATCACCTGGTCGCGTTCCTTGATCGAGCCGATGCGGCGTATGTCCAAACGCACCGAAGCGTAGAATTTGAGCGCATTGCCCCCGGTCGTGGTTTCGGGATTGCCGAACATCACCCCGATCTTGAGACGGATCTGATTGATAAAAACGACGATCGCCCGCGAACGGGCGATCGAGCCGGTCAGCTTGCGCAACGCCTGGCTCATCAGCCGGGCCTGGAGCCCGACATGGCTGTCGCCCATCTCGCCTTCGAGTTCGGCGCGCGGGACGAGAGCGGCGACGGAATCGATCACCAGAACGTCAACCGCGCCCGAACGCACGAGCGTGTCTGCGATCTCCAATGCCTGTTCGCCGGCGTCCGGTTGCGAGATCAAAAGTTCATCGACATTGACGCCGAGCCTTTTCGCATAGGCCGGGTCGAGAGCGTGCTCGGCGTCGATAAAGGCGCAGGTCCCGCCGCTCTTTTGCGCCTCCGCTATGGCGTGCAAGGCAAGGGTCGTCTTGCCGGAAGCTTCCGGTCCATAGATTTCGACGATGCGGCCGCGCGGCAGCCCGCCGATGCCGAGGGCGATGTCGAGACCGAGAGACCCGGTCGGGATCACCTCGGTCTCGCTCGAGGCTTCGCGCGCCCCGAGCTTCATGATCGAACCTTTGCCGAAAGCGCGTTCGATCTGCCCGAGTGCGGCTTCGAGAGCTCGTTGCTTATCCATCGTTTGCTTATCCAAAAGGTGCAACGTGGTTTGCATGAACCCGTCCCCCCTTATTTCACACCCGCAAAGCCGGCGCAATGAGCGCCGAAAAAAGACGAGTGTACACTTTTTGTTCACGCCGGCAAGGGCAAAATCGCCTCAACCGGGTTGGCCGTTCAACACCTCCTTTACCTTGGCCGCAAGCTGTTTCAAGCTAAAGGGTTTCGGCAGGAGATGCGTGCCGGCCCCCGAGCCAAGGCTTTGGCGGAACGAATCCTCGGCATATCCCGAGATGAAGATCACCTTCATGCCGGGGTCGCCTTCGCGGACTTTGCGCACGAGTTCGGGCCCGTCGATGCGCGGCATGACGACATCGGTGACGATGAGATCGATCGTTTCGCCGCTTTCGCGCATCACTTCGAGCGCCGCCTCCCCGCTCCTCGCCTCGATCACCCTGTAGCCTTTGTTGCGCAAGGCCCGGGCGCCGAAGATCCTGACCGGGTCATCGTCTTCGACCAGAAGCACCGTGCCGATCCCGGTCAGGTCTCGCGCCGCCGCGGTTTCGCTCTCGCCGCCCTCGCCGCCTTCGGCCCGTTCGGAGGCCGCGCCCTCGGCGCTTTCGAAACGCGGCAGATAGATCTGGAAAACCGCGCCGCGCCCCGGAAGGCTATCGACAAAGATGAAGCCTCCCGTCTGCTTGACGATGCCATAGACCGTCGAAAGGCCGAGCCCCGTTCCCGAACCCACCTCCTTTGTCGAAAAGAACGGTTCGAAAATGCGCTCCAGATCCTCTTTGGCGATGCCGATCCCGGTGTCGGCGACTTCGATCAAGACATAGTCCCCGACCGGCATCACCTCGAGGCCCCGGCGCAAAGGCTGAGGGGTCGCGAAATTGGCGGTGCGGATCGTCAAGCGGCCCCCTTGCGGCATCGCATCGCGGGCATTGACCGCGAGATTGATGATCACCTGTTCGAGCTGTCCCTGGTCCACCTTGGCAAGGCCGAGGTCGCGGCCGAGAACGACCTTGAGCTCGATGTTCTCGCCGATCAGACGGCGCAAAAGATGCGACAGCTCGACCACGACATCGGTGATGTCGAGGATCCGCGGCTGCAAGGTCTGCTGGCGCGAAAACGCCAGAAGCTGGCGCACCAGGTTTGCCGCCCGGTTGGCGTTCTGCCGGATCTGCATGATGTCGGCAAAAGAGGGATCCCCGGGACGGAAGCGTTGCAACAGGAGATCGCAAAAGCCGATCATCGCGGTTAAAAGATTGTTGAAATCATGCGCGACCCCGCCCGCGAGCTGGCCCACGGCCTGCATTTTTTGCGATTGGGTAAACTGAATCTCGAGGTGCTTTTGCTCGGTGACGTCGATCAAATGGAGCATCAGACCCCCCTCGCCCCCTTCGCCGCCTTCGAGACCGGAAAGATAGGCGACCGCGGTCTTCTCGCGCGGTCTCTTGAAGCGGATCTCGAAAGGCCCGGGCCGCCCTTTGGACGCCGCCCTTTTCAACCGCGAGGAGAAATCCCGACGGTCGTCCTCCTGCACGAAATCGATCAGCTTTTGCCCGATGAGGGCTTTCGGCGGAGCCCCCAAAAGCGCGCCCATGGCCCGGTTTGCTTCTTCGAGGCGGCCCTGGCGGTCGATGAGGGCGATGCCCACCGGGGCATTGTCGAAAAAGCGCTGAAAACGTTCGCGCGAAAGACGCAGCGCCGCCTCCCACTGGCGCTCCCGAGTGAGATCGCGCACGACCGAGCGCGTTTTGAGTTCGGCCCCTTCGCCGACCACGCTTTGCCGGATCGCAACCGGGAATAGGCGGCCTTCCCGGCTCTTCAAAACCACTTCGCCCATGCCCTCGCCCTCGAAGGGCGCATAAAGGGGGGCGCCCGCAGGCGCCGGGCGCGCAAGAAAATCCTGCAACCGCGCGCCCGTCGCCACGATTTCACCGGCGGCGAGGCCGAGCCAATGCGCCAAAGTCTCATTGACGAAGAGGAAACGCCCTTCGCTTTCGAGCGAATAGAAACCGATCGGCGCGCTGTCGAGGAAATCGCCGAGCTTGTTGCGCTCGTCGCGGATCACCTCTTCCATTTCATGGCGCACGGTGATGTCTTCGAGGCTCCAGAAGCTGTAACCGGGGCGTCCGGCGATCGGGTTGACCGAGATCGCAAACCAGCCGGCCGCCACCCCGCGCGCGTCGCAGAGTGAGAGCGAGGCAATGGCCCGGCTCCCGGCCGCGGCTTGGGCGAGAAGGCGGCGAAAATCCGCCTGGCTTTGCGGGTCGCGGGCGATGGCTCGGGCGATGCGTTCGAGCGGCGGTGCCTCGCGCCCC
>JAJYIC010000273.1 GCA_021790295.1 Pseudomonadota bacterium
CGTCATCACCGCCGATCACGGCAACGCCGAGATGATGCGCGACCCTCGGACGGGCGAAACCCATACCGCCCACACGCTCTCTCCTGTGCCGTTTCTCGTCGTCAACCCGCCCTTTCCGATCGCCCGTCTCGAGGAGGGCCGGCTTTGCGACGTGGCGCCGACGCTCCTCCAGCTTCTCGGCCTCGAAAAGCCCGCGGCGATGACCGGAGGCTCTCTGATCGCCTCCCGATAGAGGGCGCGGATCGAAGCGGGAAGGATCGAAACCCTCGGCCGAACGAGGCGGCGGGCCGAGGGAGAGCTTGATCGGGGAAGGGCGCGGCGATTATCATCACTCCTTCGCCGGGTCTGGGCGACGGGGCGGGCGCGCGGGGGCGTCTGCGAAAAAGGGTGCCTTTATGAAAGGGTTCGGTTTTTTTGCGGCGGCAGCGGCGGCAACGCTCCTTCTTGTTTCGCTCGATTCCGACGTCGGCGCGGCGACCCAGCATTCGGCAGAGACTTATAAGGCGCTCAACCTTTTCGGCGAGGTTTTCGCCAAGGTGCGCGCCGATTATGCGGGCAAGGTCAACGACCGCAAACTCGTCGAAGGGGCGATCAACGGGATGCTGACCGCCCTCGATCCGCATTCGAACTACCTCGACGCCAAAGACTTCAACGACATGAAGGTCGAGACGCGGGGCGAGTTCGGAGGGCTCGGCATCGAGGTGTCGATGCAGAACGGGCTCATCAAGGTGGTGAGCCCGATCGACAATACCCCGGCGGCGGCCGCCGGACTGAAGCCCGGCGATCTCATCACCCGCATCGACGGCAAATCGGTGCGCGGCATGACCCTGCCGCAGGCCGTCGCCAAGATGCGCGGACCTGTCAACAGCAAGATTACCTTGCGCATCGAGCGCAAAGGGCAAAAGCCTTTCGATGTCGTACTGACGCGGGCGGTGATCCACATCCAATCCGTGCGCTCGCATCTTGTCGGCGGCAATATCGGCTACATCCGCATCAGCGCCTTTAACGAGGAGACCGACAGCGGCCTCAAAAAGGCGATGGCCGGTCTCAAAAAGAAGGCCGACGGCAAGCTCGCCGGCATCATCCTCGATCTCAGAAACAACCCCGGAGGGCTTCTCGACCAGGCGGTCGCCGTCGCCAACGCCTTTCTCAGACGAGGCGAGATCGTTTCCACCCGCGGTCGCAGGCCCGACGACGACCAGCGCTTTTACGCCCGTCCCGGCGAAGACATCTCCGACGGCTTGCCGATGGTGCTTCTGATCAACGGCGGTTCGGCTTCGGCGAGCGAAATCGTCGCGGGCGCCCTCAAAGACCACCACCGGGCGATCATCCTCGGCACGCGTTCCTTTGGCAAAGGCTCGGTGCAGACGATCATCCCTCTTGGCGCGGAAGGCGCGATGCGGCTCACGACCGCGCGTTACTTCACCCCTTCCGGGCGTTCGATCCAGGATCTCGGGATTGAGCCCGACATCCTCGTCCCGGCGGCCGTCGTCAAGCCTTCGACCGCCGGCAAAACTCCCGCCGCCGGCGCGGCTTCGGTCAACCCGACCATCATGGGGACGACACGGGATTACCAGATGGTTCGGGCCATCGACATCTTGCGCGGCGTGGCGCTCTTCCACCATGCCGTCATGAACTGAACGGGCGCTTTCCTAGGAGCCTGTCTGGGTGATCCTGATGAGCCGATTTTCGCCGAAACCCTCCGGGACGCGGTGCTTTTGCCCGCCCGAGGGCGTCGCACGCCTCGCAGGCGCCGCGGCCATGACGATTACTCAGACAGGCTCCCAGCCGCCAAAGGGATGATCGGCGCGCCGAAAAGCCGCAACTCTTTTGCGCCGGATTGGAAGTGGGTGGCCTTTGCCGCCGCGGTGCTCGCGCTTGTCCTCCTCGTTCTGCGCCTGTCGGGTGCGGGGAAAGCGCCCGCGCCGCAGGCCGTGGCGGTTCCCTTGCCGGCCCGGAGCGACGCGGGACCTATGGCCACCCTCGGCGCTACCGCGCCGTCTTCGGCTCCTTTCGTTTTCCGGGGGCCTTTGCCGCCGGCGCCGGCCCGGGGCCTCGTCGAAGAAAGCGGCGAAGGCCCGCTTCCCGTCATCGCCGCCGACGGCCGGCAGCCTTGGCAGGTTTATGCCCGTCCTTTCGCGCAAAGCGGGAGGAGACCGCGCGTTGCGATCGTCATTTCGGGTCTCGGCCTTTCCACTCTCGAAACCCTAAAGGCGCTTTCCGAACTCCCGCCCGAGGTGACGCTTTCCTTCCTCCCTGCGGCCGGGAACACCGCGCGTTGGCTTTCGCAAGCGCGGCGGAAAGGGCATGAAACCCTTCTCGATCTCTCTCTCGAACCGGTCGACGACCCGCGCCAATATGTCGGGCCGCACACGCTTTTCGCCTCTCTCGAACCGCGCCAGAATCTCGAACGCCTCGACTGGGTGATGAGCCGAGGCACCGGCTATATCGGGCTTGCGACCTATATGGGCGAGCATTTTGCCCGGTCGCCCGAGGAATTGAGGCCGATCCTCGGAGAACTCAAAAAGCGCGGCCTTGCCTTTTTCGACGCGCGCACGACCGGGGTCGGGCCGGCGATGGCGCTCGCCTCTGAACTCGATCTGCCCCACGCCGGGGCCTTGCGCGTGCTCGACGCCGAGGTCTCGACCCGCGCCGTCTTCGCGGTTTTGGCGAGCCTCGAACGCCTCGCCAAGACGCACGGCAGCGCCATCGGCATCGGCAGCGCCTACCCCGAAACGATCACCGCCGTGACCCGCTGGGCGAAAAGACCCAAAGGCGTCGCCCTTGCGCCTCTCTCCGCCCTTCTGCGGCGATGACGAACGAGGTTCGCCCGTACCGCCGTGGCGTCGGCGTCATGCTTTTGAATGGCGCGGGCAAGGTTCTTGTCGCCCGCCGCATCGATCTTCCGGGGGATGAGGCCTGGCAGATGCCGCAAGGAGGGATCGATCCGGGCGAAAGCCCGCGGCAGGCGGCTTTGCGTGAACTGAAGGAAGAGATCGGAACCGACAAGGCCGAAATCCTCGGCGAAAGCTCCTGGCTCGATTACGAGCTTCCCCCTCGGATCGCCGCGCAGGTTTGGGGCGGGCGCTATCGGGGGCAGAGGCAAAAATGGTTTGCCATGCGCTTTACCGGGCGCGACCGAGATATCCGCCTCGACACCCCGCATCCCGAATTCGACGCCTGGAAATGGGTCGATAGGGAGCGCCTGCCCGACCTCGTCGTTTCCTTCAAACGCCCGCTCTATCGCCGGCTCCTCGCCGAGTTCGGTCACGTGGCGGCAACAGCCCGGCGCTCGGATAACGGCGAATAACGGCGGATAAAGGCGGCTTCAGGAGACCTCGGCGATCTCCCGCGCGCGCACCGAGCGCGCCGCCGCCTGATGATCTTTCGCCAGGACCGTATAAACGGCGGGAAGAACGAAAAGGGTGAAAAGGGTCCCGACCGACATCCCGGCCACGACCACGAGGCCGATCGCAAAACGGCTCGCCGCCCCCGCCCCGCTCGCGGACAGAAGCGGCACGAGCCCCATCACCATGGCCGCCGTCGTCATCAGGATCGGGCGCAAACGCACGCGCGCCGCCTTTTCGATCGCGCGCCTGCGGTCGAGTCCTTCGTTCGCCTGGATCTGGTTTGCGAACTGGACCATCAGGATGCCGTGCTTGCTGATAAGGCCGATAAGGGTGACAAGCCCGACCTGGGTGTAGATGTTGATCGTACTCAGACCAAAAAAGATCGGCGCCATCGCTCCAAAGATCGACATCGGCACGCTGACGAGAATGACGAGAGGGTCTCTGAGGCTCTCGAACTGCGCCGCCAGGACGAGAAAGATGATGACGAGGGCAAAGATGAAGGTGAACGTCAGTCGATTGCCTTCGTGCACATATTGCCGCGCGTCCGACAGATAATCGTGCGAGAGGTTGCGCGGCAGCTTTTGCGCGAGGCCTTCGAGGAAATCGACGGCCTCGCCCATGGTCACCCCCGGCATCGGCACGGCCTGGAAGGTTGCGGAATCGAGCTGGTTGTATTGGGTCAAGGAATTGGGCTCGACCGCGCGTCCCAAAGTGAGGAGATTGGAGAGCGGCA
>JAJYIC010000274.1 GCA_021790295.1 Pseudomonadota bacterium
GTCAGCTTTTATGCCGCGGGCTCTCTCGCCGACGCCGGCACCCCCCGGCTTGCCTATGAGAGGAAGGCGCATTACGCCGCCGAAGAGAGGGCGAGCGCACGGGGAATCGAATATTTCTTTTTCTACTATCCGCCGACCTATCTTTTCCTCTGCGCCGCTTTTGCGCTTCTGCCTTATCTTCCGGCCTTCCTTCTTTTCGGGTCTTTGACGCTTTTCGCCTATCTTCTCGTCACAAGTGCCATCCTCGAAGAGAAGTGGGGCGAAGTTCTCGTTCCCCTTCTTGCCTTTCCCTCGGTGTGGTGGACCTTCGGCATAGGCCAGAATTCGTTTTTGACGGCGGCGCTTTTCGGCGGCGCCACGCTCCTTCTCGAACGCCGCCCGGGGTTGGCGGGCGTCCTTTTCGGAGCCTTGTGCACCAAGCCGCAATTCGGTCTTTTGATCCCCATCGCCCTTGTCGCGGGACGGCATTGGCGCGCTTTTGCCGGGGCCGCGCTTGCGGTTCTCGTCCTCGTCCTTCTTTCGGCCGCAGTTTTCGGCTGGGAGAGCTGGCAGGCGTTTTTTGGCGCCCTTTCGGGTTCGGGGAGCGCCTATCAAACGGGCGCGGTCGATCCCGCGGCCTTTGTCAATGCGTTCGGCGCGGTTCTTGTTCTCGGCGGCGGCGTTCGCCTCGCCTATGCGCTGCAAGCGCTCCTCATGATCGTTGCGGGCGCAATCGTGGCCTTCCTCTGGCGGCGGCAACCGAGTCTTCCCTTGCGCGCGGCGGTTCTCGCTTCGGGAAGCCTCATCGCCGCTCCGGTGGCGCTCTTTTACGATCTCGTCTTGGGCGCGGTCGCGGCCGCCTGGCTCATCCGCGAAAGCCGCAAGAACGGCTTTCCCGACTGGGAAAAATCGATCCTTGCCGCGCTCTTCATCCTCCCTCTTCTCGTCCGTCCTTTCGGCGACGTTTGGCACCTGCCTTTTGCCGCGCTCGCCGGTCTCGGGCTTTTCGCGCTCTCCGCCAAGCGCGCCCTCCAAAGCCCCGGCGCGCTCTCGGCAAAGGAGCCCGCTTACGCTCTGCCGTTCAGGCCTCTTCCGCGTCGATGACGCGCCGTTGCGCCTCTGCCGCATCGCCCTGACGGGCGCCTTCTTTGCGGGCGGCAGAGGGTGCCGGCGAGCGCCAGGTGAAGACCGATGTGATGGCGTAATTCCACACCACGCCGACGGCAGCGCCGGCGAGACCGGCGAGCCACCACGAATGATCCTTGCCGTAAAGAAGGGAAGCGACGCCGACATTGGCCACGGCGCCGAGACCGCAGATCGCATAAAAGGACAAAAGGCCGGAAAGAAGCCGCCGCCCGGTGAGACGCCGATCGCGATAGGTGAAAAGGTTGTTGAGGAGGAAGTTGCCGGTCATGGCGACAAGGGTCGCCAAAGCCTGCGCGGCAGGAAAGGCGATCCCGGCCCCTTTGAGGGCAAGGGCGAGGGTTGCCAGATTGGTGAGAACCCCAAGCCCGCCGATGATCCCGAACAGGAGAAAGCGAACCGGAACGAGCCCTCTCGTCAACTTGTCGAGGAGAAGCATCAAATATTCCCATACGGCGAGCGTATCGAGCTTGCTTTCCCCGTACAGGCGGCGCCCGAAGCGGTAGGGAACCTCGCCAAAGGACAGAGGCTGCGGCGAGGAAGCAAAAAGATCGAGAAGGATCTTGAACCCCTGCCCCGAAAGGCGGTGCATGGCCTTTTCGAACGCTTGGCGGCGGACCAGGAAAAAGCCGCTCATCGGGTCGCTGAGAGAGGCCTTGACGACGAGGCGGCCGAGCCTTGTCGCCAGATCGCTGATGCGGGCGCGCCCTTTCTGCCAATCGCCGAGACTTCCCCCTTCGGCATGGCGCGAAGCGACGACGACATCCAACCCCTTTTCCTTTGCCAGCCGCAGCATTTCAGGAAGGCGCGTCTCGTCATGCTGCAAATCCCCGTCCATCACGGCGATGAAAGGGGCGGCGCTCGCAAGAATGCCTTCGATGCAAGCGGAAGAGAGGCCGCGCCGCCCGAGCCTTTGCAGGCAGCGGATATTGCCTTGGCGGCAGGCGATCTCGCGGACGAGTTCGGCGGTGCCGTCGGCGGAATCGTCGTCGACGAAAACCGCCTCCCAAAGAAGCCCTTCGAGGGCGGCATTGAGGCGCTCGACGAGGAGGGCAACATTCTCGCGTTCGTTGAGGGTCGGGATCACGACGGCAAGCTCGGCCGGCCCTTGGCGCGGGCTTATCCCCAACTCTTGCGAATGAATGCCGGTCAAGAGCGAGCTGACGGGGTCCATCGGCCTTTTTCCTCAAGAAATCGCGAGCACGAACATCAATGGGTTTGGTAAAAAAATCATTGACGCGGGTTCGTCTCTATAAGCCGCCGCCACAGCATTGGCGCGGCAAGCGCGAGATATCCGTCATTTTTGCAAGCGCGATTATTTTTGCCGATAGTGCTCTGGGCTTAACCGTTTGTCAAGTTCTCTCGGCGAAGCTCAAACTCGTCCTAAGGCAAAACCCCATGGGAGAAACCTGATGTATGGAATGCTTTCCAACCTTGTGAAGGACGAGTCCGGTGTGACGGCCATCGAATACGGCCTCATCGCGGCTCTCATCGCGGTCGTCTGCGTCGCCATCTGGGGCACGGTCGGCACCAATCTGAAGGCCACCTTCACCACCGTTTCCAACAATCTTTAAGACTCTGCAAACCCGCTCGGCGCGACATCGCATTCCCCGTCGCGCGCCGGGCAACCGCCCCCCTTTTCGCGGGGGCCGACAAAGGCGCCGCGTCCCCGGTTCGGGCGCGGCGCCTCGCGTTTCCGGTTTCGGTTCCCAGTGTCCCGATTCTGAAATTCGCATGAACGCCATATCGGCATCGCGGCGAATTTCAGAATCGAAAGGACACTAGCAAGATATTGATTTCTAGTGTCGTTCTGGTCTCGAAGTTCGCCTGGAGTTTGATATCGGATGATCTTACGAACTTCGAAACCACGACACTAGCCCGCCGTCGGAACGAGAGACAGCCTGGCGTCGGCCGCCGGTATATAAGCCTCCGGCAGGCCAAGCTCATTGCGCAGGATATTGGCCCCGCGCACCAGCGCCACCATCTTGTAAAAGGCGTGCATGCGGCTCATCGACTGGCGCCCGAAACCGCAGTCGCTGGTGAGGATGAGGCGCTCGGGCTCGATATGTTCGAGGGCGCGGCGTATGAGTCGGGCGATGTCCTCGGGGCGTTCGATCTGAAGCGAACGGTGACTGATGACTCCAAGCGCGATCTTTTTGTCCTTACCGATCATCGAACCGAAATATTCGAGATCGAGGCCTTGGTTGAACGCGCATTCGAGAGTCAGAACGTCGATGTCGAGCTGGTCGAAATAGGGCAAAGCCGCCTTGTAGGACTGATCCTTGCTGGCGACGCGCTGCGCCGCAGGGCTGCCCCAGCAGGTGTGACACCACACCTCGCATTTCTGCCGCAAGCCTTTGACCTCGAGATTGAAGGCTTCGACCCATTGCCGCGGCGTGATCTTCTGCCCGGGATCGCCGACCATCTGGTGGATCGCGGGCTCCTCGATCTGCACGAGAGGGGCGCCGGCGTCGGCGAGCGCGTGATATTCGCGGTTGAGAGCCGCCGACAGCTCCATGAGCAGGCGAAAGCGGTCCTTGTAATATTCGTCGGCGAGCATCAGGGCCAAGATCTGGGCCGAAATCGAGCCGATCTTGACCGGCTTTGCGGTCATCGGCGCGATCGCCTTATAGGCGCGGTCGAGTTCGAGCGAGGTTTTTCCGATCCTGTCTACGACCGGAGGGGTCAAACGCGTTTCGATCACCTCCCACATGAGGTCTCCCGGGCCCTTGTCGGCCATAAACCCGGCCGGCTGGACCTCGACTCGCGGCGCGCCGACGCCGGCGATGCGTTCGGTGGCATAACTCACCCAGCTGCGTCCGGCGACATCGTCATCGAGCCTCGTGTCGCCATCGACCATGATGTCGATCCCGGCGCGATGCTGGGCGGCGACATGACAGGCAAGGCAGTCGAAATGCTGCTCGCGGTAGGCGCGCT
>JAJYIC010000275.1 GCA_021790295.1 Pseudomonadota bacterium
CGCGATTTGGGCGCGGGGAAATCGCCTCCGGCAACGCAGCCGGGATGGTCGCAAAGCCGCACGGGCGGCTCGACCTCCGTTTCGACAATCGAGGTTCGCGCTATCGGCCGCATGCTGAAAGTATGGAGAGCCGGTCGGAGGCTGGCAAGGACTTGCGGCGTCTTTTGCGGCGATTCCCTCCCTTCGCTCTTTGCGAGAGAAGCAGGGCAGGGTTGAGCGCCGCGCGTGTCGCGGACGGGCTTTTGCGGCAAGCGCCGCCTGCCGCGGCAGGCGGCGCTCTCCGTTTCCTTTGTCGGTCCTAGAAATCCATCCCGCCCATGCCTCCTCCGGGCGGCATGCCGGGCGCAGGTTTCTTCTCCGGAACCTCGGCGACCATCGCTTCGGTGGTGATGAGAAGCCCCGCGACCGAAGCGGCATCCTCGAGCGCATGGCGCACGACCTTGGTCGGATCGATGATCCCGGCCCGGACCATGTCGGTGAACACGCCTTTCTGCGCGTCATAGCCGAAGTTCGGATCGTTGCCGTCGTTGAGCTTGCCGACGACGATCGAACCATCGGTGCCGGAATTTTCCGCGATCTGCCGGGCCGGCGATTCGAGCGCCTTTTTGACGATGGCGATGCCGACCTTCTGGTCGTTGTTCGCAGGGGTGAGGTTCGAAAGCACGCGGGAGGCGTAGAGAAGCGTCGCACCGCCGCCCGCGACCACGCCTTCCTCGACGGCGGCGCGGGTTGCGTGGGTTGCGTCGTCGACGCGGTCCTTTCTTTCCTTGACCTCGACCTCGGTGGCGCCGCCGACGCGGATCACCGCCACTCCTCCGGCGAGCTTCGCCAAGCGCTCCTGGAGCTTTTCGCGGTCGTAATCCGAGGTCGTCTCATCGATCTGCTGGCGGATCTGCGTGCAGCGCCCTTCGATGTCTTCCTTTTTGCCGCCGCCGTCGATGAGCGTCGTGTTCTCCTTTTCGACACGCACCTTTTTCGCCTTGCCGAGCATCTCGAGAGTGACGTTTTCGAGCTTGATCCCGAGATCCTCGCTGATCACCTGGCCGCCCGACAAGATCGCCATGTCTTCGAGCATCGCCTTCCTGCGATCGCCAAAACCCGGAGCCTTGACCGCGGCAACCTTGAGACCGCCTCTGAGCTTGTTGACGACGAGGGTCGCCAAAGCCTCGCCTTCGACATCCTCGGCGACGATCAGAAGCGGCTTTCCCGACTGCACCACCGCTTCGAGAAGAGGCAGAAGAGGCTGAAGGCTCGAAAGCTTCTTCTCGTTGAGGAGAAGATAAGGCTCCTCCAGTTCGCAGATCATCTTCTCCGCATTGGTGACAAAATAAGGGCTCACATAACCGCGGTCGAACTGCATCCCTTCGACCACGTCGAGTTCCGTCGCCAGGGATTTCGCCTCTTCGACGGTGATCACCCCTTCGTTCCCGACCTTCTGCATCGCTTCGGCGATCATCCTGCCGATCTCGATATCGTTGTTGGCCGAGACGGTTCCGACCTGGGCGATCTCCTCGTTGGTCGAGACCTTTTTCGAGCGCTTCTTGATCTCTTCGACGACCGCACCGACGGCGATGTCGACGCCGCGTTTGACATCCATCGGGTTGAGGCCGGCCGCGACCGCCTTCGCCCCTTCGCGCACGATCGCCTGCGCCAGAACGGTCGCGGTCGTCGTCCCGTCCCCCGCCTGGTCGCTCGTCTTCGAGGCAACCTCGCGCAGCATCTGCGCTCCCATGTTCTCGAACTTGTCGGCAAGCTCGATCTCTTTCGCCACCGTCACCCCGTCCTTGCTGATCCGCGGGGCGCCAAACGACTTGTCGAGAACGACGTTGCGCCCTTTGGGCCCAAGCGTCACCCTGACCGCATTGGCGAGAATATCCACCCCCCGCAGCATCCGCTCGCGAGCGTCGGCGTGAAACCGGATTTCCTTGGCCGGCATGTTTTACCTCCTTTGCAACAGTCCAACGTTACGCGGGCTCGACAATGCCCATGATGTCGCTTTCCTTCATGACGACGTATTCCTCGCCGTCGATCTTGATCTCGGTCCCCGACCACTTGCCGAAAAGGACGCGGTCGCCGGCCTTGACATCGAGAGGGTGCAACTTGCCGTCTTCGCCCCTCGTCCCCGGACCGGCGGCGACGACTTCGCCTTCCATCGGCTTCTCCTTGGCCGTGTCGGGGATGATGATGCCCCCGGCCGACTTTTCCTCCTGCTCTATGCGTCGGATCAGGACCCGGTCCTGCAACGGCCGAAACTGCATCGGAACCCCTCCTTCAGTGTCGCGCTTTTCGACGATTGGCTCTCACCTTTGGCACTCCCGGGCAGAGAGTGCCAGGAAGATAAATCGGGCCGGCGGCCGTTTCAAGCCGCAACCGGCATCCTCTCGGGTCCCGAGAGCGAGAGCGTTTCCGCACGCGCGTTGGCGCGGGCGAAAAGCGTAAAGAACCGTCTTGCTCCGCGCCAGCTTCTTGACGCGCCCCAAAAGAGAGAGTAAATAAATAAAGTCGTCAACTTGCGAGGAGGGTGTCGGGACGGCATGACGCCACCCGGAGATTTCCGAGTTGCCGACCGCTTGGCATCGGCAACCGAGCTCAAAGTCCAAGAATATGCTCGGCTTTATAGCCCGAGTGCGAAGCAACACTTCGCAATTTGGCCCCCGATTGCTGCTACGGGCGCACGGGGGCCTTTGCGTTACTCGATTTTCCGCACCGAAACCGTGGGGCGATCGGCCGCCGCGATCCCGCCTTTTCTTTTGCGCTTTGTGCGCTTTGCCGGCAACCCGAAAACCGAGAGGAAAGCGAAGAGCATGACGCCGCCACCCTCGCTCGAACGCGCTGGCCCCGCTTCGCGCGTCTATTTTTCGGAGCGCCTGCGTCTTCATTACGCCGATTGGGGAAACCCCGAGGCGCCCCCTCTCATCCTCATCCACGGCTCGCGCGACCATTGCCGCAACTGGGACTGGGTTGCCGAAGGGCTGCGCCGCGACTGGCACATCCTCGCTCCGGACCTGCGCGGTCACGGCGACAGCGCCTGGTCTCCCGGCGGCCATTATGCGATGGCCGGCTACCTTTATGATCTCTCCCAGCTCATCCATCAGCAGGAATTGCCGCCGGTGAGGATCATCGCCCATTCCCTCGGCGGGATGATCGCCTTGCGCTACGCCGGGCTTTATCCCGAAAAGGTCGAGCGTCTGATCGTCATCGAAGGACTCGGCTATTCGCCCAAAAGCCTCGCCAGGCAGGCCGAACTCACCATCGCCCAAAGGATGCGTCGCTGGATCGAGGAGCAGCGCGCGCTTTCGGCGCGCCTGCCGCGACGCTATGGCTCGATCGAGGAGGCCTTGGCGCGCATGCAGGAAGCCAACCGCCGCCTTTCCCCCGAGCAGGCGCGGCATCTGACCGTTCACGGCGTCAATCAGAACGAGGACGGGACCTACAGCTGGAAATTCGACAATTATGTCCGCTCGCAGCTCCCTTACGAGATGACGGAAAGCGAGACCCTGGAGTTGTGGGGGGCCATCTTCTGCCCGCTTCTCTTGGTCTACGGCAAGGAAAGCTGGGCTTCGAACCCGCAACAGGACGGCCGTTTGCGCCATTTCCGCAATGCCCAACTGTTGACGATGGAAGGCGCGGGGCATTGGGTTCACCACGACAGGCTCGATGCCTTTCTCGAGGCTGCCCGCCGCTTTCTCAATAATCTGCAAAAATAAAGGGTGAAAGGCGCTCAGCGTTCGCCGCCCAAAACCGGGCTTAATACGCGGTCGCCCGGTCTGATCCCGAGCCTTTTTGCGCTTCCGCCGAGAAGTTCAATCACCGCGCGCACCGGCGCCGGCGCCGCGATCGGCGCCAAGGAAAGCGGCTTCGCGCGGGCCTTGATAAAGATGATCCGCCTTTTGCCGTCGACAAACAGCATGTCGAGAGGGATGAGCGTGTTTTTCATCCAGAAAGACACCTTCCGCGGCCTGCCGAAATCGAACAGCATCCCGGCGTCGGGGGCGAGAAAGCGGCGGTACATGAGGCCCCGCTCTTGTTCCTGCGGCGTCAA
>JAJYIC010000276.1 GCA_021790295.1 Pseudomonadota bacterium
GGGAACCGGGAGGAATCTCCTTGCCGAAAGCGCGCGGAATAGGAGTGCGTCGGCGCCCTGCCACACCAGAGCCGTTCTCGGAACGAGGACGCCGCGCTTTGGCGGCCCCGCGGCAAAGGAAGCCGAAACCGTCATCCCAGCCGGCAAGGATGGGCGCGCTCGGGCTTGGTAAAGAAGGGTCTCGCCGGGGAAACCTCCGAGCATGCGCGGCAGAGGGCCGATGAGCGCAAGAGAGAAGCGCTTTCTACCGGCAAGCCCTTCGGCCGAAGCCGGCGGAGACGAGAGGCTCTCCCCCGGCGGCAGGCCGAAGGCGATGAGAACAACCCTTCCTGCGCCGAGTTGCGGCAAAGGCGCGCCGCCCTTTCTAAGAGCCGCTGCCATCGCCTTTCCCCAGCGGGCGACGGCCTCGGAGCGCGAAGCCGAAAGAGCCGCCCGCGCCGCTTCGAGCCTTGCTCCTGCGGCAGCCAAAGCCTCTTCGGCCTTTTGCAGATCGGCCGCCGATACGTTATGGGACTGGCGGTAAAGGCTTTTCGCGCGCTGCGCCGCGGCGCGCTCGAGGGCCTGTTTTGCGCGCGCTCCGGAAACTCCGGCTGCGGCGGCGGCGAGCTTGCCGCGCAGGCGCAGGAGAGGGGCGGCATCGAGCACCTTTCCGAGCGCGCGAACCTGCGGCACAAAACGCGCCTCTTTGAGCGGCTCGACTTCGATCCCGGCCCTTTTGACCGCGCTTCGGGTGAGGCTCAAAGAGGCGGCAAAGGCGCCCCCGGCAAAAAGCGACGCGATAAGAAGAACGGCAAAACCGGGAAGACCGCGGCCCATTTTCGCTCAAAGGAAAGGATGGTAGAGGGCTCTTTCCAGCTCCGCCAAAGCCGTCCTTTCGTGGATCGCGGCGGCAAGAGCGCCCTCTTTTGCCTGCAGGAGCTGGGTCTTTGCCCCGAGAAGCCGCAGTCGGCCGATCGCCCCCGCCTTGAAGGCGGCTCGCGCCCGCGCTTGCGCGTCGACGGCCGCGCTTTCGAGGCGGCGCGCGCTTTCCCTTTCGGCGCGGCTCGCCCGCCAGTCGCTGCGCGCGTGTTCGATGGCCCCGAGAGCGCCCGTTTGCGCGGCGAGAAAACGATCGGCCGCCAGCGCGCGCGCTGCTCGCGCCGAAGCGATCGCGCCTTGGTTCTGGTTCAAGATGGGCAAAGGCAGCGACAGCGACAGGATGAACTTGTTGTCGCCCTCGTCGTAGTGGTAGCCGGGGCCGATCTCGAGAGAAGGATATTGCCGCGCGATCGCAAGGCGCAGCCCGGCCTCGGCGGCCTTATACCGCAAAAGGGCGCGCAACAGATCGGGCCTTCGCGTCAGCGCCTGCCGGGTAAGCGCGGAAAGCTTGGAGGGCGCGCGCGGATGATCGAGCGTTTCGAGATCGAGGCGAACGCCGGAAAGCGCCTTTTGCGGCAGGCCGAGGGCAAAGGCGAGAGAGCTTTGCGCGAGCGCAAGGCTGCGTCTTGCGGAGGCGCGGGCGATGGCGGCGCGGCTTTGGGCAAGACGGGCTACGTTGACGCTTGCCGCCGAAACCATGCCGGCGGAAAAGCGCACTTCGAGCGCCTTTTCGTAGCGCTCAGCGACAAGAAGGACGCTTTTTGCCAGAGAAAGCCGCCGGCGCGCCGCCCAGAAGGCGATCAGTGCTTTTGCGACCTGGCCGCGCAAGCCCCAGGCCGCCCGTTGCAGCGCCTCGCGCGCGGCCCCGACCTCGGCCTTCGCCCTTGCGATCCGCGCCCCTCGCGCGCCCCAGGATTCGACGAGGAAAGCGACGATGGGCCCGACCTTCCACGGCGAAGGGAAGGCGTTCGTTGCATTATAGGTCGGTTGCAGCAAAAGCTTCGGGTTCGGCAGCTCTTTTGCGGCGATCTCTTTGCCTTGGGCGAAAAGAATCCCCTCTTTCGCGATCGGCATCTGCGGCCGTTCGTAAAGGGCAACGAGAGAAAGCGTCGCGAGGTTCCACCGCGGCGGATCTTTTGCGCTTTTCTCTTCGGCGGCGATAAAGCGCAGAAGCCCCGGGTCTTCGAGGTTCCGCGCAAGAAGGCGCGCAGCCGAGGCGTTGGGATTTATCGGATGCGGCCGATAGGAAGCGCAGGCGGAAAGCGGCAAAAGCGCCGCCAGTGCGAGCCGCGGCAGGACCGCGAGCCGAAACCGCTCCATCGTGTTGCCGCTTTACCCGCGCCTTGCTTCGAGCGGCGCCGGCGGGGATTGACCCACCGCCGGCGCCGCGCCCGCAAAGACGATAACGCCGCCGCTTTCGCGAGACAACGGGCCGCGGCAAATGGCCCTCGACGGCCGCCCCAAGGCGGCCTTCGGTCAGGCGGCTTTTTCTTCGATCGTCCTCGGCCCTGTGCGCGGTTCCGCGCCGATCGGGATCGAACGCGGTTTCAGGGCTTCGGGCAGTTCCCGCACGAGATCCACATGCAGCATGCCGTTGTCGAGGCTTGCCGCTGCGACCTTGATATGATCGGCAAGGCTGAAACGCCGTTCGAAAGCGCGCCGCGCGATGCCGCGGTGGAGATAGCGCGCCTCGTCATCCTCCTTTTTCGCCTTGCCGCTGACGATCAAAGAATTCTCGTGCACCGTCACATCGAGATCTTCGCGCGCAAACCCCGCGACCGCCATCGACAGGCGGTAGGAAGTTTCGCCGGTCTTTTCGATATTGTAAGGCGGGTAGGCGAGAGCCTGCTGATCGACGCGGGTCGCCCCTTCGACCAGGCCCATAAGGCGGTCGAAACCGATCGTGGAACGGAACAGAGGGGAAAAATCGAAGCTGTCCATAACCATATCCTCCTTCGAGCAACATGGGTTAGGCGCCCGCCATTTCTGGCCGGGGCCAGTTTGGAAAGGCGCGGTCCCACCATGGCAACCGCGCATCATGCGAGATGGTGCGAGGGCCCTCTGGTTCAAGAGGGAGCAAAAGGGAAGAGAGAGCCTCTTTTTATCGCGTCTTGATTTTGAAGCCTTCGAAGCGCTTGTTGAAACGCGCGAGCTGCCCGCCCGAATCGACAAGGCGTTGCTGCCCTCCGGTCCATGCCGGGTGCGACTTCGGATCGATTTCGAGGCGCAGCGTGTCCCCGGCCTTGCCGTAGGTCGAGCGCGTTTTGTAAGAGGTCCCGTCGGTGAGGATGATGCTGATCTCGTGGTAGTCGGGGTGGATCTTTTCCTTCATCGATAAGCCCTCCAAAGCGCGCCCTTATAACGAAGGAGCGCGGGGAAGGCAACGCCGCGGGCGCATTTTGCGGCGCTTCCCCGGGCCCCGCCTTTTCGCATTCGATGAAGCCCTATCGCGCTTACCCTTCCCTTTCTAAACTCGGTTTCGATGACGATCCGGCGCGACCTCTTTCCTGCGATCGAACCTTACCGGACGGGTTTTCTGCGGCTCGATGCGCGGCACAGCATGTATTGGGAGCTTTCGGGAAATCCGCGCGGCGTCCCGGCGGTTTTTCTTCACGGCGGCCCGGGCGCCGGCGCCGCCCCCGTCCACCGCCGGTTTTTCGATCCCCGCCACTGGCAGATCGCCGTTTTCGATCAGCGCGGGGCGGGGCGCTCGGCCCCTCTCGGGGAGACGAGGGACAATTCGCCCGATCACCTCGTCGCCGACATGGAGCGCCTGCGGCGTTTTCTCGGCGTCGAGAAATGGCTTCTTTTCGGCGGTTCCTGGGGTTCCACTCTCGCCCTCCTTTACGCGCTCTGCCATCCCGAACGCTGCCTCGGTCTCGTTTTGCGCGGCGTCTTTCTTTGCCGCAGCGAAGAAATCGAGTGGTTTCTTTACGGGATGCGGATCGTCTTTCCCGAGGCGTGGCGCGCCTTTGGCGAGTTCATCCCCGAGAGCGAGCGCGGCGATCTTCTCGCCGCCTACGGCCGCCGCCTCAAAGACCCCGATCCGGCCGTTCACATGCCGGCGGCGCGCGCCTGGAGCCTTTACGAAGGAGCCTGTTCGGCGCTCCTTCCGAGCCGCGAGATGATCGCCGCCTTTGGCGAAGAGCGTCTCGCCTTTGGCCTTGCGCGTGCGCGCAAGGC
>JAJYIC010000277.1 GCA_021790295.1 Pseudomonadota bacterium
ACCTGTACGGCTGCCGCGAAAGCCTCGTCGACGGCATCAAACGCGCCACCGATGTGATGATCGCTGGCAAGATCGCCGTCGTCTGCGGATACGGCAATGTCGGAAAGGGTTCAGCCGCCAGCCTCAAAGGCCTTGGGGCGCGCGTCATCGTCACCGAGATCGACCCCATCTGCGCCCTGCAAGCGGCGATGGAAGGGTTCGAGGTGACGACGATGGAAGAAGCGGCCCCGATTGCCGACATATTCGTCACCGCGACCGGGGACGCCGGCGTCATCACCCTCGATCACATGCGGCGGATGAAAGACCGCGCCATTCTTTGCAACATCGGCCATTTCGACAGCGAGATCGAGATCGCGGCCTTGCGCAACTACCGCTGGGAGGAAATCAAGCCGCAGGTCGACGAGGTCGTCTTTCCCGACGGCAAGCGCCTCATCGTTCTCGCCCAAGGGCGGCTCGTCAATCTCGGCTGCGCGAGCGGCCATCCGAGCTTTGTCATGAGCGCCTCTTTTACCAATCAGGTTCTCGCCCAGATCGAGCTCTGGACGAATCCCGGCAAATACGAAAACAAGGTTTACGTCCTGCCGAAGCATCTCGACGAAAAGGTCGCCTTCCTCCATCTGGAAAAGCTCGGCGTCAAGCTCACCCGTTTGACGGAAGCGCAAGCCCGCTATATCGGCGTTTCGCCGTCGGGCCCGTTCAAACCCGATCTCTACCGTTATTGAGGGCGATTGCGGGCTCCCTTCCGCCCCTTTCCCGCCCTTTGCTATTTTCGCGAAAACCGCCATCATTCCTGAAGCGGTAAAGTTCGCCCGAAGAAGCCGGAGATCGACAAGGGAGCTTATAGGGGTGATCGCGCTCGCTGCCGGGTTTGGCGGCGCCGCAGTGGCGGCGCTTCTTTTTCTTGTTCCTTTTTTGCGCCTGCGCAGGTCTCTGCGGCTTTGCAAAGCGGCAAAGGCGCGCCTCGAAGGCGCAGAGGCCGATCTTGGGGCCCTTCTCGAAACCCTCCCGATCGCCCTCTTCCGCTGGCCGGCCGGAGCGCCTGAGGGGGCCGAGTCCTTTCCCCCTCTCGGCGCCCTCGCAAAGGCCGCCGGCCGGGACTACCCCGGTTTTCTCGCTCGCCTTAAGCCCGAGGATGCCGCCTCCCTTGAAAGCGAAAGGCTCTCTGTTTCCGCGGCAAAGCCCTCTTTTTCGGCAAAAGCGGCGGCCGGAAACGCCCTTTTCGCCCTCGAAGGAAGGCGGAGCGGAAGAGGAGAGAGCGTCCTTTGGCTTCTCGATGAGACGGCCCAGGCAAAAGCCGAGTCGGCGCTCGAAAAAAGCGAAGCCGAAACCGCGCTTTGGCGCGAGACGGTCGAGAGTTTGCCGATCCCCTTGTGGCGGCGCGGCCCCGATCTCGCCCTTAAAGAGTGCAACGCCGCTTATGCGGCCGCTCTCGATGCCAGTCGGGAAACGGTCCTCGGCGAAGGCCGCGAGCTTATTTCTTCCGGCTTGCGCGGCGAGGCGCTGCGCCTGGCGCGTCGGGCTCCCAAAAGCGAGCCCCGGCATCTCGTCATCGCCGGCTCGCGCCGGCTTCTCGAAATCACCGAGCTGCCGAGCGCAAAGGGCGGCACCATCGGTTTTGCCATCGACCGCACGGATCTCGAGACGGCGCAGAACGAGCTTGCCCGCCATATCGCCGCGCACGGCGAGGTGCTCGAAAGCATCCAGGCCGCGATTGCCATCTTCGGCGCCGACCGGCGCCTCAAATTTTATAATTCCGCCTACGCCGCTCTTTGGGGTTTCGACGAGGAATGGCTTGCCGGCGAGCCTCTTCTCGAAGAGATCCTGGAGCGTTTGCGCGAGCGCCGCCGCATCCCCGAGGCTGCCGATTTTCGCGCCTACAAGCGCCGCCGCGCCGAACTTTTCACCTCTCTGATCGAGCCTTTGGAAGAGTTTCTTTATCTTCCGGACGAGCGCACGCTACGCCTTTTGATCGCGCCGCACCCTTTTGGCGGTCTCACCTTTCTTTTCGAAGACGTCACCGACCGCCTCGCTCTCGAACGCTCCTACAACACCCTGACCGAGGTTCAAAGGGCAACCCTCGACCATCTTTTCGAAGGGATCGCGGTTTACGGCAGCGACGGGCGGCTCAAGCTTTCGAACCCGGCCTACCGCAGCCTCTGGGGACTTTCGGCAAACGATGTCGCGGGCGAGCCGCATATCGCCGAGATCGTCGAAAAGACCCGCGCCTATCTCGACGGCGGCAGCGAGTGGGAAGAGGCGAAACGCGAATTTATCGCCAGAATCACCTCGAGGGCGCCCGCGAGCGGCCGTCTCGACCGTCGCGACGGCAGGATTTTGCAGGTTGCGAGCGTGCCGCTTCCCGACGGCAACGTCCTTCTCAGCTTTCTCGATGTGACCGACAGGGCGCAAGTCGAAAGGGCTCTCAGGGAAAGAAACGAGGCTCTGGAGACCGCGGCGCGGCTCAAGAGCGAATTCATCGCCAACGTCTCCTACGAGTTGCGCACGCCCTTGAACGCCATCATGGGTTTCGCGGAGATCTTGACAAACCAGTATTTCGGGCCGCTTTCGCCGCGCCAGCTCGATTACAGCCGCGGCATCCTCGAAAGCTCGCATCAGCTGATGGCGCTCATCAACGACATTCTCGACCTGGCGACGATCGAGGCCGGTTATATGGTCCTCGAGACGGCCGAGATCGATGTCGCAAAAATGCTGCAAGCGGTCGTCACCTTGACGCGCGAGAGGGCGCGCGAGCGTGATCTCGCGCTCGAATGCGTGTGCCCGGCCGAGGTCGGCGCGATCGAAGGCGATGAAAGGCGTCTCAAACAGGCGCTTTTCAACCTTCTCTCCAACGCCGTCAAATTCACCCCTGCGGGGGGGAGGGTGACGCTTTCAGCCGAACGCAAAGGGGGCGAGCTTCTGCTTTGCGTCGCCGACACCGGAAAGGGCATTGCCGAGGCGGACCAGGGCCGGATTTTCGAGAAATTCGAACGCGGAGACCCCAAGGACCGGCAATCGGGTCCGGGACTGGGACTTTCGCTTGTCAAAAGCCTTGTCGAGCTTCACGGCGGTACCGTGGCGCTCGACTCGGCGCCGGGAAAAGGAACCCGCGTCACCTGCCGCCTGCCGGTCAAGCAGGAGGGGCTCGGCGCTGCCGCCTGAGCGGGGTCGCCACCGGTCAATTCAGGAATCGCGCCTCGTACTTCCTGAGCACGCGAGCGAGGACGGCGCCGTAGTCAAGCGCCGTTTGCGCTTCGTCGAGCCACTCGAAGGAAAACGGCGGCTCGTTCCGTGCCCGAAAGCGGAGCACCAGGAATTCGTCATAGGCAGGCGCCGCGCGCGCGATCAGCCGCCTCTGGGCGTCAGCCGCTTCCTCGATGGGGTGGCGGTTTTTCTTGCCGTCTGTCGGCCATTCCCTCTGACCTTCATATGAGGTGTATCGATCGGCGAAATTTATTGCTGCAATGCCGACGCCGATTGGCGCACCGCCTGCTTTCTTAAACTGTTCGGCCTGCCCTCGCAGGTCGTTGATCACCCGATCGATCTGTTTGATCATGGCCTTGGCGAGGATCTTGACCTCCATCCCGATCTCTATGGTTGCGATATCGCCCCGCTTCACAACGAAGCCCGGCTCGGTAACCGGCTCAGTCTGCGGGACGATCTCACCGAAGGTCGCGTCGCCGCGCCGTGCCTTGACGCCTCTGAGAATGTTGCGGATGTTCAAAACGCGATCGCCGGCCGAAATCAGGGCATCGAGCCGAGCGGATCTGTGTAGCGCATAGAGATCTTCGGGCAAACACCAAGCCACGGAATCGCCGAGACTCGAGTCCCGATGGCGATATCGCACCCCGTCAAACAGCCTCCGAAACCGGTCCAACAGGAGGTAGCTCAAAGATGATCTCCCGCTTCCGCCGCTCGCCGCAGGCCGAGGACTGTTCGACGACGACCGCCGTGTGGCACTCGACAAGCCGGCCCGCGGCTTCACCGGCGGCGCGGCGGGTTGCGGCATTGAGATATTCTTCCTCTATCTCCACCGAAGATC
>JAJYIC010000278.1 GCA_021790295.1 Pseudomonadota bacterium
CGGATCGTGCAGAGATGGATGTTGGGGGTGTCGTACCAGGCGTGAGGCAGAAGCTCCGAAACCGGCATCCGCCCGCGAACAAAAAGATGAAGGCGGATCCGCCAGAAGCCGAAATTGGGGAAGGAAACGATCGCGCGCCGGCCGATGCGGATGAGGCTTTCGAGAACCCGCCGCGGTTCGCGGGTCGCCTGCAAGGTCTGGCTCAAAACGACGAGATCGAAAGCGCCGCTCGGGTAGGCTTCAAGATCGCGGTCGGCGTCGCCCTGGATGACGGAAAGCCCGCGGCTGACGCAGGCGTTGACCCCGGCCTGGGAGAGTTCCATGCCGCGCCCGTCGGCATTTTTGGCGCGCAAGAGGAAATCGAGAAGCGCGCCGTCGCCGCAGCCGATGTCGAGAACCCGCGAACCGGGCGGGATCATTTGGGCGATGAGGCTGAGATCACGCCGCAGCCCATCGCTCATCTCGCGCCCGCGCGCGGCCTCCCTTGCGGCGAGAAGGCTCGTCACTGCTGGTCGCGCGTCAGCCCGCGATGCTCGGCGCAACCCGAAAGAAAGCCGCCCAAGGTCTTGAAGAATTCGGGCTCGTGCAACAGGAAGGCGTCGTGCCCGCCGTCGGTCTCGATCTCGACAAAGCTGACATTGGCGGCGGCGGCGTTCAAGGCGCGGACGATGGCGCGGCTTTCCGCCGTCGGGAAAAGCCAATCGCTGGTGAATGAGATGAGGCAGAACCGCGTTTGCGTCCCGGTAAAGGCGCGGGCAAGCGAGCCGCCGTGTTCGGCGGCGAGGTCGAAATAGTCCATCGCCCGCGTGATGTAGAGATAGGAATTGGCGTCGAAACGGTCGACGAAAATGTTGCCCTGGTGGCGCAGATAGCTTTCGACCTGGAAATCGGCGTCGAAACCATAGGTCACGGCGTGGCGGTCCTGGAGATTGCGCCCGAATTTGCGGTGAAGCGCGGCCTCCGAAAGATAGGTGATGTGCGCCGCCATGCGCGCGACGGCGAGGCCGCGCGCGGGCTGCCGCCCCGCGAGCAGGTAGCGCCCGCCGCACCAGTCGGGATCGGCCATGATGGCCTGGCGTCCGACCTCGTTGAAGGCGATGTTTTGCGCCGAGTGCCGCGCCGCGGCGGCGATCGGCACCGCCGCGAAAACGCTTTCGGGGTAGCTCGCCGCCCACTCCAAAGCCTGCATCCCGCCCATCGATCCGCCGGTGACGCAAAAGAGCGAGGAGATGCCGAGATGATCGACGAGCCGCTTTTGCGCCCGCACCATGTCGCGGATGGTGATCACCGGAAAATCGAGGGCGAAAGGCTCCCCGCTCGCAGGATCGATGTCTCCCGGGCCCGCGGTTCCCATGCAGCCGCCGAGAACATTGGCGCAGATGAGGAAATAGCGGTCGGTGTCGAGCACCTCGCCCGGTCCGACGAGGCTCGACCACCACCCCGGTTTGCCGGTGATGGGGTGGGGATCGGCGGCGTACTGGTCTCCGGTCAAGGCGTGGCAGAGGAGGATCGCGTTCGAACGCAACGCGTTGAGCTTGCCATAGGTCTGGTATGCGATGGTAAAGGGGCCGAAATCGACCCCGCAGTCGAGGCGCAAAGGCTCTTCGACAAAAAGGCGGTGGCCGGGCCAATTGGGGTCCCAGTGCCGGGGCGAGCGAGGCGAAGTCAAAACGGACACGCAAGATCCTTGAAAGCGATTGGCGGGCACACGCAATCGCGCCGCCCGACCTCTAATCGCGGTCCTCTAGCTAGGGATGACGGTCTCGTCATGTCAACGTTTTCTTTGATTTTGCGCGGGTCCGACCCTACTACTAAGTCCTTTCTCGGAACGTGCCAGAGACCATGCCGCCTGTTCCCTCCACTCTCGAAGAGTTGCGCCGGCGTCTCGACCAGATCGACAACAAGCTGCACGATCTTCTGATCGAGCGGGCCGAGGTCGTCTCAAGGGTGAGAGAAAGCAAAAAGCTCAGCCGCAACCTTTCCCCTTTCCAGCCGGCGCGCGAGGCCCTCATCATCCGCCGCCTCGCCGGGCGCCATCGCGGTCCCCTTCCGGTCGCGACCGTGGTCCGCATCTGGCGCGAGATGCTCTCGGCCGCCCTGCGCCTGCAGACGGAGTTTGCGGTCGCGGTCTTTGCCCCTCCCGAATTGCCCGGTTTTTGGGATCTGGCGCGCGACCACTACGGCAGCCATACGCCGATGTCGGCTTTGGGGTCGATCGGGCAGGTGATTCGCGCGGTCGCCGAAGGCAGCGCCGCGGTCGGCGTCTTGCCGATGCCGCAGGAAGGCGATCCCGATCCGTGGTGGCGCCATCTTTTGTCCAACGACCAGAATGTGCCGCGGGTGATCGCCCGCCTGCCTTTCGGCGGGCGCGGCAATGCCCGCGACGGCGCCGCCGACGCCTTGGCCATCGGCCGCTTCCCCGAACAGCCTACGGGCGAAGATCGCACGCTTTTCGTCGCCGAGACCGCGGCCGACATCAGCCGCGGGCGGTTTCTCGCAATCCTTGCCTCGCTCGGCTTTTCCTGCAGCTTTTTTGCCTCCTTCGAGCATTCCGAAGGAGCCCACAATCTGATCGAAGTCGAAGGGTTCGTGCCGTTTTCCGATCCGCGTCTTCTTCGCCTGCGCGAGGAACTCGGTGACTCGCTCCAGCATCTTTTGCCGTTCGGCGGTTATGCCGTGCCGCTTTCGCCGGCCTTGTTGACGGCGATGGCCGAAAGCGAGGTCGAGCGGGGGGGCGCCGGGGCGGCGAAAGGATGAAGCCATGACGAGGGGTAACGCTCCGGCGCCGCGTCCCGGCATCCTCGACATCTCTCCTTATGTCGGCGGCGAAGCTAGCGCTCCCGGTTTCGACCGCCCGATCAGGCTGGCCTCGAACGAAAGCGCTCTCGGCCCGAGCGCGAAGGCGATCGCCGCCTACCGCGCTCTCGCCGGCGAGATCCACCGTTATCCCGATGGCGGCGCCGAGGCCTTGCGCGCCGCTCTCGGCCGCTTTCACGGGCTCGACCCGAGGCGCATCGTGTGCGGCGCCGGATCGGACGAATTGATCGCGCTGCTGCTGCGCGCTTATGTGGGGCAGGGCGACGAGGTGCTGTACAGCCGCCACGGCTTTCTCATGTATGCGATCGGCGCCAAGGCGGTCGGCGCGACTCCGGTCGCCGCCCCCGAACGCGCGCTCACCGCCGATGTCGATGCGCTTTTGGCGCGCGTAGGCAGAAAGACCCGGGTTGTCTTCCTCGCCAATCCCAACAACCCGACCGGAACCTATCTCGGAAAAGCCGAGCTCGAGCGCCTCTATCGGGGGCTTCCTTCCTCTGTCCTTTTGGTGATCGACGCCGCCTATGCCGAATTCGCCGCGCCCTTGGATTACGATCCCGGCGCGCGGCTCGTCGAACGGGCGGAAAACGTCGTCATGCTGCGCACCTTTTCGAAGATTTACGCGCTCGCGGGGTTGCGGCTCGGCTGGGCCTATTGTCCCCCCGCGGTCGCCGATGTGCTCGACCGCGTGCGCGGGCCTTTCAACGTCAATGCGGCGGCGGAAGCGGCGGGCGTCGCCGCGGTCGAAGACGTCGAGGCACTTCAACGCGCGCGCGCCCACAACGATCGTTGGCTGCCCTGGTTTTCGCAGAGGATTCTCTCTCTCGGCCTCGAACTGAGCCCGAGCGTCGCCAATTTTGTCCTCGCCCGTTTCCCCGAAGAAGAGGGGCGCAATGCGGGCGCCGCTTTCCTTCATCTTCAATCGCGAGGGATCCTCGTGCGCAAAGTCAAAGCCTACGGCCTGCCTTCGCATCTGAGGATCACGATCGGCACCGGCGAGGAGATGGAAAAGGTCGCCGCCGCCCTCGGCGAATTCCTGGCGCGCTGATGAAGCTTTTCGAGCGCGTCGCCCTGATCGGGATCGGCCTCATCGGCTCTTCGATCGCCCGCGCCTTGCGGCAGAAAAGCCCGCAGACGCACATCCTTGCCTGCGCCAAGAGCGAGCGCAGCCTCGCCGCGGCGCGGCGCCTCGG
>JAJYIC010000279.1 GCA_021790295.1 Pseudomonadota bacterium
GCTTTTCGAGCGCGTCGCCCTGATCGGGATCGGCCTCATCGGCTCTTCGATCGCCCGCGCCTTGCGGCAGAAAAGCCCGCAGACGCACATCCTTGCCTGCGCCAAGAGCGAGCGCAGCCTCGCCGCTGCGCGGCGCCTCGGCCTTGCCGACGAGACGACGCTCGATCCCGCCTTGGCCGTACGCGAGGCCGATCTCGTCATCCTCGCGACCCCCGTTTCGGCCTTAGCCGAGATCGGGCGGGCGATCGCGCCCGCCTTGCGCCCCGGCGCGATCCTCACCGATGTCGGCTCCGTCAAAGAGGCGGTGATCCGCGATCTGCAACCGCTTTTGCCCGAAGGCGTCTTTTTCGTTCCCGGCCATCCGGTCGCGGGAACCGAACATTCGGGCCCCGAGTCCGGCTTTGCCGAGCTTTTCCACGACCGCTGGTGCATCCTCATTCCCCTTCCCGAGACCCCGCCCGCGATTCTGACGAAAGTCTCGCGCATGTGGGAAAGCTTCGGCATGCGGGTGACGACGATGGACGCCTCCCATCACGACAAGGTCCTGGCGATGACCTCGCATTTGCCGCATCTCATCGCTTATACGATCGTCGGCACCGCGACCGATCTCGAGGACAGCCTCAAATCCGAAGTCATCGCCTTTTCCGCCGGCGGGTTTCGCGACTTCACCCGCATCGCCGCATCGGACCCGACGATGTGGCGGGACATCTTCCTTAGTAACCGCGAGGCGGTTCTCGAAATGCTGCAACGTTTCAACGAGGATCTGACGGCCTTGCAGCGGGCCATACGCTGGGGGGAGGGAGACATTCTGTTCGAGCGTTTTTCGCGAACGCGGGCGGTGCGGCGGAAGATCATCGAAGCAAAACAGGCCTGAACCTCGCCTCAACCTCGAACGGGAGGGCGTCATGTTTGTCGTGATTTTCGAAGTCGAGCCGCAGGAAGGCCGCCGCGAAGATTATCTCGGCCTTGCCGCCGATCTGCGGGCCGAACTCGAAAAGATCGACGGCTTCCTTTCGGTCGAACGCTTCGAGAGCCTTTCGCAGAAAGGCAAGATCCTGTCGCTATCGTTCTGGCGCGACGAAGAGGCGATCGCGCGCTGGCGCAACGAAGAGCGCCACCGTCAGGCGCAAAGGTCGGGACGAACGGGGATCTTCCGCAACTACAGGATTCGCGTCGCCGCCGTGCTGCGCGATTACGGCATGGCGCGGCGCGAAGAGGCGCCTCCCGAAGCCCTGCCCTGAATGGCGCTTGCGGCGGGCCAGGAAAGGTGCGGCGCAGGCCCGAGCCTTGCCGGACCGAGATAAAAGGCGCCCTTCTCGATCTTCAACGAGGTCACGATCTCCCTCTTTCCTTCGGGCCCTCTTTCCGAGAGAAGACGAAGCGCGATCCGCGCGATGCTTGCCGCCTTCGGGCGCATGCGCCCGTTGGCGACAAGGGCGCCGAGAACCGCGTCATAACCCTCGATCGTGGCTTTGAAGGCGCCTTGCGGCTGCAGCGCCCGATCGAGCCCGAGCCTTCCGGAAAGAGTGGCCGCGAGCACGCCCCAAACGAGGTGCAGCCGGTCGAGATCGACCCTCCCTCCATCCTTCTGCCAGGCCTTGGCCATGAGAAGAAGAGGGCCCGAGGCAACCCTGCCTTTGAGGGTGAGGGCGAAAGAGAGATCGGAGATCGTGGCGCCGAAAGGCGAAAGGTTGAAAGGCAGTTTCAATTCCTTCAAGGCAAGCGAAAGGGAAACCGCACCGGCTCCCTTTGCGGGAGAAGCGCCCGCCGGCAGCGCGAGGGCGAGAGCCGCGCGATCGGCGGCAAAGGAGAAAGCGCTCGCCTTCTCGATCCTTAAGGAAAGCTTCGCGGCCCCGTTTCGAAAAAGGGAGAGGAGGCCCGTGGCGCGTTTTGCCAAAAGGAAGGGCGCGGGCGCTGCCGAAGGCCGGGGCGAGAGCCGGGCGGAAAACCCTTTCGGCGCCGAAAGGCGCCATTCTTCGAGATTCCAGGGAAGCGCGGTCGCGGCGAGAATAGGAAATTCGAGCACCGGCGCAGGCGCCAAGCCTCGGTCTTCCAATCGCGCCGCTGCGAAATCGATGCGAAAGGCGAAGGGATAGCCCGAGACCGCCATTTTTCGCCAGGAAAAGGCGGTCTTTCGCGCGCCTTCTTTTTGCAGAGAGAGGGAAAGGCTTTGGGCGAGGCGAACCGAGGCGATGTGCCAATAAACCGTATAGGCGCCAAAAGCGAGCGCGGCAAAAAGGAGAAACGCGAGGGTTCGCCGTTTTGAAGGACGCACGCCCTTCTTATAGCGCCTCGGCGGGAAGGCCGCCAGAAATGCCCCCGCGCTAGAGGCGCCCTAAAGGATCCCTAGTTCGAGGCGGGCTTCCTCGGTCATCCGTTCAGGAGTCCAGGGCGGGCTCCAGACGAGCTTGACGCGCACTTCTTCGACCCCGCGAACCGCGCGGATGGCGCTTTCGACCTCACCCGGCATGGCGGCTGCGACCGGACAGTTGGGGGTCGTCAGGGTCATCTCGACATAAACGATCCCGCCCTTTTTGACGACGAGATCGTAGATCAGCCCGAGATCGACAAGGTTCGCCGGGATTTCGGGGTCGCGCACGGTTTTCAAGGCTTCGAGAACGGGTCTGAAAAGGGCGGGGTCGTCGCCGCCTTCCGGCGGGCGCTCGACTGCCTCTCCTGCCTCCGTTTCCGGTTCGCTTTCCGGCGGCGGCAGGAAGTCGAAAAAATCGCGATCCTCTTCCGCCATTGCCTACTCCGTCTTGACGAGCCTTCCCGCGGCCCCGTCTTTGAGCGCCGCGTCGAGCGCGTGCCAGGAAAGGGTCGCGCATTTGATCCGCGCCGGGTAGGCCTTGACCCCAAAAAGAGGTTCGAGCCTTGCCATCGCCTCGGCAAGGGAGGGCGGCATCGCCTCGTCCGCTTCTGGGCCGAGAAGGACCTCGCAAGCCGCTCCCGTCACCCTTCTGTGAAAGGCGGCGAAAAGGGCGCGCGCCTCTTTGACGCTCTTTCCTTTCAAGACCTCGGTCATCAACGAGGCTGCAGCGGTCGAGATGGCGCAACCGCGCCCTTCGAAAGAAAGATCGGCAATCCGCCCGTTCTCGACCGAAAGATAGATGGTGACGCGGTCGCCGCATAAAGGATTGTGCCCTTGCGCCTTGTGCGTCGGCTCAGCGATCGCCCGCAGGTTGCGGGGGTGGCGGCCGTGATCGAGGATGATCTCCTGATAAAGTTCGCGCAGGTCCATCATCGGAAAAAGATCTCCCTTGCGGCCTCGATCGCCGCGACGAGGGCGTCGATATCGCTCTCGTCATTGTAGACGCCGAGAGAGGCGCGGGTCGTTCCGCTGATGCCGAGCCTTTCCATCAAAAGCTGGGCGCAATGATGCCCTGCCCTCACCGCCACGTGATGGCGGTCGAGGACGCTCGCGAGATCGTGCGGATGGACGCCGTCGAGATCGAAGGAGAGGATGCCGAGGCGCTTTTCCCCGGCGCCGATGAGGCGGAGACCGGGGATGCGGGAAAGGCGCTCGGCCCCATAAGCCGTCAGTTCCTCTTCATGGTCGAGGATATTTCCGCGGCCCAAGCCCTCGATGAAATCGAGCGCGAGGGCAAGGCCGACGGCGCCGGCGATATGGGGAGTTCCGGCCTCGAAACGGTGCGGCGGGTCCTGGTAAAGGGTTTTCTCCAGGGTGACGTTGAGGATCATGTCGCCCCCTCCCTGCCAGGGCGGCATCTCTTTCAAAAGATCGTAACGCCCGTAAAGAACGCCGATCCCGGTCGGCCCGTAAAGCTTGTGCCCCGTCATCGCGTAAAAGTCGCAATTGAGAGAGCGAACATCGACCGGGAGCCGCGGCGCCGCCTGGCTGCCGTCGATGAGGACGGCCGCTCCCACCCGCCGGGCGAGAGAGACGACGGCTTCGACCGGCACGACTGCGCCGTTCGCATTGGCGATTTGGGTGATGGCGAGGAGACGGGTTCTGGGCGATAGGAG
>JAJYIC010000009.1 GCA_021790295.1 Pseudomonadota bacterium
GCCTGATGAGCTTGAGGAAATTCTTGTCCCAGCGCACCGTGATGCCGTATTCGGCAACCCCTCCGAACCCCGCCATCACCCTTTCGTCGAGCTTTTCGGCAAGCTCGGAAAGATCGCGCACCGGGCGGAAGGGAACGCGCCTGCCATCGGCCGAAACCCCCGAAAGCTCGGGCGGCAAAGGCTCGATCTTGAGCCCGTCGAGGGCGGCGACGAAATGCCCTTCGTTCAAAAGATGATGGGCGAGCGTAAAGCCGGAAGGACCGAGGCCGACGACAAGAATCTTGTACCCCGTTTGCGGGCGCGGCAAAGGGCGCCGCAGATCGAGAGGGTTCCAGCGCGACAAGAGCGAATAGATCTCGAAACCCCAAGGCAGAGAGAGAACGTCTTTGAGGCAGCGGGTCTCGACCTCGGGGATATCGACCGGGTCCTGCTTCTGGTAGATGCACGCCTTCATGCAATCGTTGCAGATGCGGTGTCCGGTTGCCGCGCAAAGGGGGTTGTCGACGGCGACGACGGCAAGCGCGCCGAGGGAAAGGCCGCGCGCTTTGAGGAAATTCATCTCCGAAATTTTTTCTTCGAGAGGGCAGCCGGCAAGCGCGACGCCAAAGGCGTTTTTCCTGAACCGTCCGTCTTTTTCCTTGATCCCTTTGGCGCAGCTATCCTTGCCCTGATTGTGGCACCAGATGCAGTAATGGGCTTCTCCTAGAACGCCTTCGAGATCGCGTCCTTTGTCCGTCAAGGAAAAGCCGTCGCGCTCGCGCCGTTCTTCCTGCGGCAGGCGCAACAGGGAAACGCCCCCTTCTTCGACCCTTTCGAAGCGGACGAGAGAGGAGAAATCGAGAGGCTGCGGCAGTTTGAAGAGAACGCCCGGGCGATGCTTTTTGCGGCCTTCGGGCGAAAGCCCCGCCCAGGCGGCGTAACGCGCGGCCGTTTCGAGAAGAGCCCGGTTCGCTTCCTCTTCTTCGAGCCAATCCGAAACCCGCGCTGCATATCGCTTTTCGAAAAGAAGGACGGGGTCTTCGAAACCGGCGCCGATCAGAGGTTCGAGAGAGCGCGCCAACGCTTTTGCGTCGAGGGATAGGGCTTCCTCTTCGCCGACCCCTTTGAGGGCGCGGCGCTGGACGAAAAGCCTTTTCACCCGATAAAGGGGCGCCAAGGCGTGATGGCTGGCTTCGAGGGCGCGCACTTCCGCGGCGATGCCGAAGAGTTCGCCGAGGAAATCTTCGAGATGCGGGGCGAGATCGACGAGAAGGGTCGATTCTTCGAGTGAGGAAAGCGCGGAAGGCTCGCGCCGCGCCGCCAAAAGGCGGTCGCAAAGCGCGGGTTCGGCTTCGCCGAGGTGAGAAAGAAAGGCGCGGTCGAGCCGTTCGAGGCCCGAGCGCTCGTAAAGATCGGCAAAAGAAAGCCCGTGCTTGAGGACGAGTTCGGTCATCCGAGAAAAGCGAACCGTGAAAGAAGAGACAACAGGACGCCCAGACTCCTTTCGCTCCTCAAACGAGGGGGCGGCCGCAGAGATCCGGCAAACCGCCGCCAACGCAAGGAGCCCCTAAAGCCTCCCGGCCGATAGATTGGATCGAAAGCGCGGAAAATAAAGGCGCGCGGGCGATCACCCTTTCGCCTCCGCGGCTTCGAGGACCGCTTCGAGAAGGAGGGAAGCGCCTGCCGCAAGGTCTTCGGGCTTCGCCTCTTCGCGCTCGTTGTGGCTGATCCCGTCCTTGCAAGGGACGAAGATCATTGCCGCCGGGACAATTTTCGCCGTGGCCACCCACGCCGGGAGGAACCCTTGGTTAATGCGGCGGTGACGCCCCCTTTTGGACGGCCCCGCAAAAATCCGCGATTCGCCGCGCAACGTCGTCAAAGCAACGCGCCTCCACATTTATCAACGGAGCCGGGTCTCGAAACGCGTGCGACGCGGCCCTACTCGGATCGTCTCGGTTCAGCGCCGCGACGATGCTGTGGAAACGGGCCTTATCTCGCTTCTCCGCCGCCCACCGATGCGCCTCGATCTTACCGCACCGTAAGAACCTATCCACGCACGCCCTGACCCAGGGCGCTCTGTCGATAATTTCCTGTACGAGCAGCGTCTCGAGCGCACCCGGCGATCGCTCGTCAGGCAGCAGCATCACTGCAACAGCAGGGTGGCCCGCCGCAACCGCTGGCTCAAGAGGTTTCGAGGGGGCGCCGTAGCCGCCAGCCGCCAGGATCTGATCGCGAACCGATCTAAACGACGCCTCCGGCCTGTCCGTGCTATCGGCCATGATAAGAATGCCCTGGACACGCGCAAACCCAACCCGGTCGCCGCGTAATGCCCTAAGCATCCCGCCGAACGCGCCGCTCCCGTGCAGCCTGTCGGTCGGGAAGGGAAGGTCGAACCTCGGTAATCCCGCGCGCCTTTCGGTAATCTTTCGGAAAAACTGGCGATCGGCATCCCCCTCGCAGAGAAGCACGAAATCTGCTTCAAGTTTCAAGCGCGCCGCTCCCGTTCCCGCGCACCTCGATGTCGTTCTCGATCGCAGCGGCGGCGTCTGTGCCTGCTACTACCAGCGCGTTCCCGACACCATTTTCCTGATAAACCTGTATGAGAGCGAAATCGTGTGGCAACTTCGACATCAACGGGGCCGCCGCTTTTAGGTATTCCAAGCTATGGGTCGTCAAAAATAATTGGGTCTGGTACTCCTCAGCAAAGCTCAGGAGTTGTTCCCATAATTTTTCGTGTCTCGAAAAGTGAATGCCGTTTTCTATTTCATCGACAAATAAAGCCGTGCCTGAGGAATGCGCGATGTGTAGCAATAATGTTACCAATTTATTTAGCCCATCCGAAGCGAGATAAATCGGGATCTTTCTGTCTAGCCAGGGGAGTTTTACAAATATTACGGGATTCCCCATGTCCACCTCTACGGTGAGGGAATCGATATACTTGAACTGTGCCTTGACCGTGGCTATGAACTTGGTTTCGCGGCCCCATTTGCTCAGGTCCGAAAACCGTCGGGCGTTCTGTGAAGTGGGTATAGGAGTTCGAGCCGGCAGGAACGCGGCGTCGCGCGTCAGTTGGGACGGCGGCGGAATTACTATCCCCGACGGCTGGAGATGCGGCGTGACCTTGTTGACTTGACCGCTAGCGTCTTTCCATTCAAACGAGATTGGCACGTATGCCAGAGAAGGAACCTGTTGCGCCTCCTTGAATGGGAGGAGCGTCGGCTCACCCTTATCGTAATATATCTTCAGAGAGCGAGAGTCCTGGCTGCTGCCGGCTAACTCTATGAATGGGGCGCGCTCCTTATCGAATTGGTGAAACAGGTCCAGGAATAGTCCGTCGTAAAGTTCCTGCGGTGCCCCCGTAGCCGAGGGAGAATCCACGCCGCGCCAGCCTCTGAAGCGGAGCGCGACCTCAGGGCTCGCCGCAGACGCCAAAAAGAGCGCCTCCAACAGCGCAGTTTTCCCTGACCCATTATCCCCGACCACGATATTTATACGCGCAAGGTTAGATAACTGAACGTGACGAAAGCCTCGGAAGTTGTTTAATTCGGCAGATTCGATCATCCGATACCCATGCCGTTGGTGGGACTTTGCCACCCGAGTTAAGGCGCCTGCCACAGGAGGGGCTCCATTTCTGCCATACCACACCGCCTCTGCCCGCGTATAGCAGGCAAATCCTCACCGTCAGTTGCACCGACGCGACCACGCGTTTGGGGCCGGCGCTCGATGGCGTTGTTTCGAACAAACCATGAACACATATAACCAACTTTGCGTGTTGTCAATACTGCAATGCGATCATCGCATCGTCGGCGCTCCAGGTATCCGCTGGCCATCCGAGGTAAGGCGGCCGTTTCTCTCGGCCTTAGGATAGCATCGATCTTTTAGCGATGATGTCCTGCCGAAGGAGTGGCGGCTTCGAGGACCGCTTCGAGAAGGAGGGAAGCGCCTGCCGCAAGGTCTTCGGGCTTTGCCTCCTCGCGCTCGTTGTGGCTGATCCCGTCCTTGCAAGGGACGAAGATCATTGCCGCCGGGACAATTTTCGCCAGGTAGACCGCGTCGTGCCCGGCGCCGCTTTCGATGTCGCGGTGGCGGAAACCCAGAGCGTCGGCGGCCTTGCGCAGAGAGCAGAGGAGCGCGGGGTCGAACGGGGTCGCAGCAAAATACCAGAAATCCTTGACCTCGACCTCGAGTCCTCCGCTCGCCGCGGCCGCCTCTTTGCAGGCAATTTTGAGTTCGCGATCCATTGCCGAAAGCACCGCGTCTTTGCCATGGCGGAAATCGACGGTGAAAAAGACCCGCCCCGGGATCGTGTTGCGCGAATTGGGGCTGACCTCGAGACTACCGACCGTCGCGGAGGCGTCGGGCGCGAACGCATGGCCGATGCGGTTGACGGCTTCGATCATGCGCGCGGCGCCGAGAAGGGCGTCTTTGCGCCGCGCCATCGGCGTCGGGCCGGCGTGAGCCTCTTCTCCCTTGACCCACACCTCGTACCAGCGCTGGCCTTTGGCGCCCGTGACGATGCCGATCGGCACGCCTTCGGCTTCGAGGATCGGACCCTGTTCGATATGGGCCTCGAAATAGGCGGAAGGCTTTTGGCCCCCGAGGGGAGCCGAACCGGCATAACCGATGCGCGCGAGTTCCTCTCCAAGCCGCGCGCCCGAACGGTTGTCCGGCTGCGCCAGGGTCGAAGCGAGGTCGAAGATCCCGGTAAAGACCCCCGAACCCATCATCGCCGGGGAAAAGCGCGAGCCTTCCTCGTTGGTCCAGGCGACGATCTCGATGGGCGCCCCGCCTTCGTAGCCGTGGTCGTTGAGGCTGCGCACGACTTCGAGCGCCGCCATCACGCCATATGCACCGTCGAATTTCCCTCCCGTCGGCTGGCTGTCGAGATGGCTTCCGGCAAGAACCGGCGCCAGATCGGGGTTTTTCCCTTTTCGGCGGGCAAAAATATTGCCGATCGGATCGATCCTTACCTGTAGCCCGGCCTGCCGGCACCACAAGACAAAAAGATCGCGTGCGGCGCGGTCTTCCTCGCTCGCCGCCAGCCGGCACACCCCTCCCTTTGCCGTGGCGCCGATGCGCGCGAGTTCCATGAGGCTCGCCCACAGCCTCTCGCCATTGATCTTGAGATTGTGCATCCTCGCCCCAAGGCGGTTGTTTTCGAGGAAAGTTTGCGGGCTCGAACGGAAAGCCGCAACCCTCCCGCCTTTGCCCCGGAAGAGCGAAGAGGAGAAACGCGATGCTCTGGAGCGAAAAGCGGATCCTCACCACGCATACCGGAAGCCTGCCTCGCCCTGCCGAACTGACCCGCCTTTACGTCAAAAGGGCGCGCGGCGAGGCCGTCGATGAAGCCGAACTTTCCCGCGCCGGAGAGAGGGCTCTCGAACGCGCCGTCCAAAAGCAGATCGCCGCCGGGATCGACGTCGGCAACAACGGGGAACAGCAGCGCGAAGCCTTTTTTCTTTATGTGCGCCACCGCATGAGCGGCTTTGGCGACAACTGGCGGCGCTACCCGCGCCAGGATGTCGAACGCTACCCCGTCTTCAAGGCGGCCATGGAAAAGGCTCTCGCAAAGAAAGAGGCGATCGGCAATTTCGACCCGCCGAAAGCCGTGGGCCCGGTCGGCTATCTCGATAGGCGCGCGGTGGAGGGCGAATGCCGCGATTTCAAAGAGGCGCTCGCAAGGGCCGTTGGCGGCTTTGCCGAAGCCTTTATGACGGCGCCTTCGCCCGGCATCATCGTCAAGGCGATGAAAAACGACTATTACGACAGCGAGGACGCCTATCTCGACGCCGTCGCCAAGGCGCTTTCCGTCGAATACAAAACGATTGTCGCAGAGGGCTTTCTCTTGCAGCTCGATTGCCCCGATCTCGCCCTCGAACGCCACCTCAGCTATCAGGACCAGCCGCTCGGAGCCTTTCTCCTTTTTGTCGAAAAAGTCGTCGCCGCCATCAACGAGGCTCTCACAGGGCTTCCCAAAGAGCGCGTGCGCCTTCACGTCTGCTGGGGGAATTACGAAGGGCCTCACGATTGCGACGTCCCTCTCGAAGAGATCCTTCCGTTCCTCGAAAAGGCGCATGTCGGCGGCTTTGTTCTCCCTTTTGCAAACCCGCGCCATGCCCATGAGATCCGCGTTCTGGAGCGCTTTCCTTTGGCCGGCGATCAGACGATCGTCGCCGGCGTCATCGACAGCCTTTCGAATTTTGTCGAGCACCCGCAAGTGATCGCCGACAGGCTGGTTGCGGTTGCCGAGGCGCAGGGCGATCCGCACCGGGTCCTCGCCGGAAGCGATTGCGGCTTCGACACCTCCGCCGGCATGGGGCGGGTGGCCGAAGACGTGGTCTGGGCAAAGCTCAAAGCCCTCGGCGAAGGCGCTCTTCTCGCTTCGCAAAGGCTCGGCCTTATCGGCTGAAGAGGGCGCGAGGAGCAGGGCGCCGGTTTTGACGCGCCTCGGATCCTCATCGGGCCCTCCGTCGACGCCGCCTCTCGCCTCGGCACGGCGGTCTTTTGAGGGGTGACGGCTTAACTAAACCTCGACCACTTCGAGGACGCTGCCGTCCTTGCCGAGGCAGGCGGCGAGAAGAGGGCCGCCTTCACCGGCGCCGCCGTCGAGGGAGATCGCGAATTCCCTTTCGACGAGACCGCGGCGTTTGCGATCGACCCCGCGGATGACGCGCTTATACCCCGAATAAGGGCTTTTCAGTTCGAGGATGTCCTCGCGCCCCCACCAGAAGGCGTCGCCTTGGGCGGCGAGAGGGCGCGAGGGATCGATCGCCGCGTGAACAAACAGAAGCCCGCCTTCCGTCGTGGTTGCCGCGTGGCGCAGCACCGAGAAGAGGATGGTGTGGCCGGGCGTCCGGTTCATCGCGCTGCGCAAAGAGGCCGTCCAGCGGGTGATCGTCCGCGGGCCGTCGCGCGCGGCGGCAAAGCCTTGACGCAGATCGCCGCCATAGGCGCGAACCGCCCCTTCGATCCCGGCCCGGGCGAGCCACTCCAAAACCTCGCCCGGATTGGGAGCGAACTGGAGCTGCAAGAGTTTTTGCCACATCTCTTCCTGGGCGCCGCGCAGGAAGGTGACGTCGCAGGAAAAGCCGCGGGCGCGGGCGAGGACCCTGCGGCGGAAATCGAGGAGCTCGTCGAGAGTGGCAAGGACCGCCGCGCCGGGCCCGAGATAATTGCCGAGATAGACGATGCGGTCGCCGTCCTCGAAACGCTCGCCGATGCGGTCGTGAAGGCGAAGAAGGCGCGAGGCTTGCCCGCGCACCGAAGCCACGGCCCAGACGCGGCGGGCGGAAAGGCCGAGACGCGAAAGCTTGGCGTAAGAGGAAAGGCCGTTCGCCCGCCCGTTCATCTGCCCGCTGACCGGCCGAAGATGCGGGGCTCCGCGCGCGGTTCGCGCGTCGAGGTCAGGCCGTCAGAAGCTGCTCGACTCTCTGGGTCGCGGTCAGCTCGTCGATCCTCTCGACCGCAGCGAACTCGCGGACCAGACGGTCGAGAGCCGCCTGATAGATCTGGCGCTCGCTGTAGGATTGTTCGGGTTGGCCGGTATTGCGATAAAGGTCGCGCACCACCTCGGCGATCGAAACCGGGTCGCCGGAGGCGATCTTTGCCTGGTATTCCTGGGCGCGGCGGCTCCACATCGTTCTCTTGGCACGCGAGCGGCCGCGCAAGGTCGCGAGTGCGGCGCCCATCTCGTGCTGGCTCGAAAGGCGGCGCAAACCCGAACCCTCCGCCTTTCGCAGAGGCACCCGCAAGGTCATGCGGTCCTTTTCGAAAGAGACGACGATCACGTTCAATCTTTGGCCGGCGATCTCTTGCGTCTCGATGCCGAGAATCCTGCCGACGCCATGCGTCGGATAAACGACGAGATCACCCGCGGTATATGGTACGGTCATCATCCTCTCACGCGCTCAACCCGAATGATTCTGCGGAAACAATCGATGAGGCCGCTGAACGGCGATGGCCAGCCGCCACAGTTCGGCAAAGCCCGGAAATGGTGAAGCACCCCCCCTCTTGCACCGCCAACACACTAGCACAGAAATGCCCGCAAAGGCGAGCGGGGCAGCCATGCCTTTGCCGCAGAGCGGCGGCGGGACGGGGGGAGAAGCGGCTAGGAGCCGCCCGGTTCAGGCTTGAAAAAGCGGTCGAATTTTTCCGCGACGTCCTTCCATTCGTCGGCGTCCTCGGGAGCCGGCTTCTTGCGTGTGATATTCGGCCACACCGAGGCGTATTCGCGGTTGAGCTCGAGCCATCTTTCGGCTCCCGGCTCGCTGTCGGGGACGATCGCTTCGACCGGGCATTCCGGCTCGCAAACCCCGCAATCGATGCATTCGTCGGGGTGTATGACGAGCATGTTGTCCCCTTCGTAGAAACAATCGACGGGGCAGACTTCGACGCAATCGGTATATTTGCACCGGATGCAGGCTTCGGTGACGACGTAGGTCATGGTCTCTGGGCCTTCTCCTTCGCGCTTTGCGGCGTCCTCCCGGCAAGGCGGCTCGCCCTTCGCGGACGCAACCGAAACCTCGCCCGCGGGTTCGCTCGAAACTGGGGTCACGAGGATGAACTTGAGAGCCTCCTAGCATGACGCTCGCTCCCGCCGCAACCCTAGAGAATTTGGGGTCTTGGCCGCAACCTCCGCCAAGCCGCAGGAAGGGAGAGAGGCTTTTGCCCGTTATCGGAGAAGGAAAAGGAGCCGAAGGGTAGGGTCGTGACAAAACGCGGCAGGATCGTCGTTCTTCACCTCGCCGGGCAAATGCCTCTCGCCGGCATCGCCTGGCAGGCGATCCATCACCTCTTGGGTTTCCAACGGCTCGGTTTCGAGGCCTTTTACGTCGAGGACAGCGGGGCGTCCCCTTACGATCCGCGCGCCGACAGCGTCGTAATAAGCCCCGATTACAGCCTCGCCTTCCTGCGGCGGGTGATGGAAGCGTGGGGTTTCGGCGAGCGCTGGGCTTATTGGGACGCTCCCCTCGACACGTATTTCGGGCTCTCGCGCGCCCGCGTCAAAGCGCTTTTCGCCGAGGCCGACGCCCTCGTCAACCTCTGCGGCGCAACTCGGTTACGCGAAGAGCATCTCGCCTGCCCGGTGCGGATCATGATCAACACCGACCCCGGCTACGAGCAGATCCGCTACGCCGAAGGGGACGCGGAAACGCGCGCCTATTTCGAGGCTCACACCCAGTTCTTCACCTACGCCGAAAACATCGGCGCCGCGGATTGCCTTTTGCCGACGGGCGGGATCGCGTGGAAACCGACCCGGCCCCCGGTCATCCCCGAATTGTGGCCGCAGCCTCGAGGCGCCCCGCCCGCCTTTACGACCATCGCCACCTGGAAGAACAAAGGCAAGGACGCAGACTTCGGCGGCACGCGCTATCTGTGGTCGAAACATGCAAGCTTCGAGCGCTTTATCGACCTGCCGCGGCGGCGGCGGGAGGCCTCTTTTCGCATCGCCGCGCGGCCGCGCGCCGAGAGCCTCAGAAAGGCCTTCGAAGAGAAAGGGTGGAGTTTTGTCGACCCGCAAAGGATCTCGGCCGATATGGGTCTTTACCGCGAATTCATCGCCGCCTCGCGCGGCGAGTTCACGGTGGCAAAGGACATCTACGCGCGCACCAATAGCGGCTGGTTCAGCGACCGCAGCGCCTCTTATCTCGCCGCCGGCCGGCCGGTGGTGACGAGTCGCACGGGGTTCGCGAAATTCATTCCGGTCGGGCGGGGATTGTTCGATTTTGCGACGCTCGAAGAGGCGCTCGCGGCGATCGCGGCAATCGCCGCCGATTACGAAGGCGAATGCCGTGCGGCGCGGGCGCTCGCAGAGGAGCATTTCAGCGCCGAACGGGTCCTCGGCGCCCTCCTCGCCGCGGCCGGTCTCTAAACCTCTTCGCGGGTAAAGGCGCGACAAAGGGAAAACGGAAATCGGCCGCAAAGGATTAGAGAGCCCGAAGGACCGGCCCTCGGTCGGAAAGACCCTTTATCTTTGGGCTTCTTTGGGCGGCGGCTTGGCGGCAAGCCTAAAGGCATCGAAGCTGTAGGTCGCATCCGCGTCCTTCGGATGGACGAGCCAGAGGCTGAGCGTGCCGCTCTTTGCCGGCTTGAACCGAAGCCAGGGGGCAAAGGTGCGGCCCATCGTCGGGACATGGGCGAGGATCGTGCTGCCGTCGTAAGCCCAAAGCTGCAATGCCGAACCGTCATGGGCGTAAGCGATGAAAAGATAATCCGCGCCCGCGGCGACCTTGACCGGTATGCGGATCTGGCGCTGGAAGCCTCCGCCCGGCTTGCCGATGCGGGTGCGCTCGGAAAGCGCCCCGATCGCCTCGCTGATCCGCGTCGCGTTGAGGGTACTGGTCTTTTCGGCGTCTTCCACCTTGCTGAAGATGATCTTTTCGACGATGTCGATGCCGCTCGAAAAGACGGAAAATTCCTTCGCCCAGTATTTGCGGTCGGCGGCAATTTCGCGCCCGGCGTTGCCGGAAACCAGTTGTTCCAAAAGATCGACGCGCTGGGCGTAATTGATCAGCACGCCGCTCGGTATGCGCTGATTGGCGCCGGTAAAATAGAAACTTGCGGCGCTGTCGAGAGCGATGACGCGGCCGCTGCGGTCGACGATCGGGCTTCCGCTTTGGCCTCCGGTCGTCGGCAGGTCATGGTGGATCAACTGGTCGCGGGCAAAACGATCCGGAAGGAAGAAAAAGTTGGTCATGCCCTCGATCGTGCCGATGTGAAGTTCGGGCGTCGCGCCAAAGGCTTGGGCATTGCTTCCGCTCACCCGTTCGAGGGGATAGCCGGCCGTCGCGATCTGGGTTCCGGGCTTGAGTGCGCGCAGCTCCTTTGCTGTCGCGAGCTTGAGAATGGCGCCCTGCGGCAGCTTTTTCCTCACCCGCAGCACCGCCACGTCATACCCGGCGATCGCCAGATCGAAGAATTTCTGCCGGATCACGTCGCTTTGGAGAAAGGCGCTATAGGCCTTGTAGCCGGGGTGGAGTTCGGCGCCGACGACCGTATAGGCCTTCCCGTCTTTCCCGGGGGCGCGGACGATCATGTGTTGGCCCGGGCGAAGGTCGAGAAAAAGCTGGCCGACATGGGCATTGGTCGCGAGCCTGTGCGGTGCGATCGGAAAGGCGGTGGCCTCGGGCTGTCCGACCGGCGCCTCGACGAGAAAGGCGGCGCCGAGAAGATGCGCGCGCACCGCGGCGCTGATGCCGGACGGCTTGCGCGTCCAGTAGAAATAGCCCGCGGCCGCCCCGGCAAGGATCGCAACGGCCAAACCCGCGACCGCGATCCGGCGCGCAAGCCCGGCGCGGCTTTCCGCGTGTTCGGCCTCGGCCTCCGCCTTTGCGGCGGCGGCGTGGGCGCCTTCGTCCTCCTCCTGTACGTCGGTCAGAGGGAGATTATCCTGCTCTGCGTCGGCTTCGAGATGGACGCTAAAGGAAGGCCCGCCGCGTTTGCCGAGTTCGAAGGTGGCGTCGGGCGGAAGCCTTTGGCCGGGATCGGCGGGGAGCCCGTTGACGGCGACAAAAGGCTCGCCGAAAAGCTCGACTATCCAATGGCCCGCCGCTCCCGGAGGCTTGCGCTCCAATGCGAAATGTTCGCGGGCGACGAGAGTTTCTTCCGGCGGAAAGACGACCTCGCAACTCATCCGCCGGCCGAAAACGATGCGGTCGAGTTTCGGATCGAGGCGGTCTTCGCTTCCGGCGCGGGGGCCCGTCAAGTGTCGAACGATGATCATGGCCGCTGCCTCCCCTCGAAGCCATCCTATATCGGGCCGGATGCGGCTTCAACGAGGATGGGGGATGCCGTGAGAGAGGCTGAGCCGCGCGCAGGGAAGTTTGCGCGGCCGCGAATAGTTTTCCTCGGCAATGACCGCAACCGGCCGATCATCCGGACGGGCTTTTGGCATTGGCTGCGGTGCCCACGCCATTGACCTTGACCCTGAAGAGCTGAAAGGTATAGGTCGCATCCGCGTCCTTCGGATGGACAAGCCAGAGGCTGAGAGTGCCGGTTTTTGCCGGTTTGTAGAGAAGCCAAGGCAGAAAGGTTTGGCCCATGATCGGATCGTGGGCGAGGATCTTCTGCCCCTCGTAAAGCCAAAGCTGCAATGGCGATCCGTCATGGTCATAGGCGATCAAAACGTATTGCCTGCCGCCGACGACCGCAACCGGACGTTCGATCTGCCGCTGGAACCCGCCGCTTGCTTTGCGCACCCGCGTCTGCTGCGTAAAGGATGCGGTCGCCTCGCTTATCCGCACCGTGGCGAGCGTATGGTCCTTGGCGGCGTCGCGGATGCGGCTGAAGATGACCCGATCGACGATGTCGACGCCGCTCGAAAAGACGGCGTATTCCTTCGCCCAGTATTTTCGGTCTTGCGCCGCTTCGCGGCCGGCGGTGCCGGCCAGCAACTGCCGCAAGAAATCGACGCGCTGGCCGTAATTGATGAGAACGCCGCTCGGAACGCGCGCTTTGTGCGGCCCGGGCTGATAGGCATTGCCGGCGCTCAACAGCGCCACCACTCTGCCGCTGGCGTCGACCATCGGGCTGCCGCTCGACCCGCCTGCCGCAGGAACGGAGTGGTGAATGAGCTGGCTGTGCGCGAAACCTGCGGGCAGGAAGAAGAAGTTGGTGAGCCCGGTGACGGTCCCGGTATGGTATTCGGGCGTTGCCCCATAGGCTTGGGCGGGACTTCCGACGATGCCCTCGGAGGGATAGCCGGCCGTCGCCAGAGCCGTTCCGGGTTTGAGGGCGCGAAGATCGGCGTTGGTTGCAAGCTTGAGGATGGTGTCGGCAGGCAATCGTTCCTTGACCGTCAGGGTTGCCACGTCGTAGCCGGGAACGCCAAGCCCGGAGGCTAGCAACCAGGCGATGTCCTGGCGGAGAAAGGCATTGAATGCCTCGTAACCGGGATGAATCTTGAACCCGACGACCCGGTAGGTTTTGCCGTTTTGTCCGGGACTGCGCACGGTTCCAACCTGACCGGGGCGCAGTTTTTTGAACAGCTCGCCGATATGCGCATTGGTCGCAAGGGTATGCGGACCGACGGGAAAGGCCGTTCCTTCGAGCCGTCCGGCGGGCGCCTCGACGAGAAAAGTCGCGCGCAGCAAATGGGCGCGGATCGCCTCGCTGATCCCCGGCTTTGCCTCGGTCCAGCGGAAATAGGCTGCCGCCGCGCCGGCGATGACCGCAGCCGCCAGACCGGCAAAGCCGATGCGGCGCGCCCATGCCGCCGCACTTCGGGCCTTTGCGGCGGCGGCGCGGGCGCCTTCGTCCTTCTCCTGGGTGAGGGTGATGGGGAGATTGTCTTCTGCGGCGTCGGCTTCGAGATGGACGCTAAAAGAAGGCCCCCCGCGCCTGCCGAGTTCGAAGGTGGCGTCGGGCGGAAGCCTTTGGCCGGGATCGGCGGGGAGCCCGTTGACCGCGACAAAAGGCTCGCCGAAAAGCTCGATCGTCCAATGACCCGAAGGCCCCGGAGGCTTTCGCTCCAAAGCGAAATGTTCGCGCGCGACGAGCGCCTCTTCCGGCGGAAAGACGACCTCGCAACTCATCCGCCGGCCGAACACGATGCGGTCGAGTTTCGGATCGAGGCGGTCTTCGCTTCCGGCGCGCGCGCCGCTCAAGTGCCGGACGATGATCATCGAGCGCCATCCTCCATTCTGCAACGACAACTGCCGGGCGGGCAGGCGTTTGCCGGGAAGGCTTCAGCCTTATGCCGACCGGTTCCTAACGCCTGAGGGAGAGCGAGGCTTCCCGTATCCGTCCTTCGGTGTAGGCGAGGTCGTTCTTGAATTCGGTATTATTGGGGCCGCTGCGCGCCAGAGCCTCGGCAATGGAAAGCGCCGCGCGGTAAAAGGCCAGCGCCTGTTGCGCCTCGTTCAAATCGAGAAGCGCATTGCCGATCCTGTTGTAGACGATCTCGACGTCGCGCCGCCACTCGGCGTTGCCGGGATCCTGCCGCGATAGGGCTTCGGCGATCGCCCGCGCGCCGCGGTAAAACGCCAGCGCCTGATGATAATGTTTAAGCGCCATCAGCACATCGCCGCTCTTGTTGTCGGCGATCTCCGGCTGGCGCGCCAACAGCGTATTGCCCGGAACCCTTTGCGCCAATGCCCTGGCGATGGCGAGTTCGTCGCGATAGTAGGCGAGCGCCTTGTCTCTCTGGCCGAGTGCGGCAAGCACATCGCCGAGCTTCTCGTCGCTAAACGCAAGATCGGACTGCCACTCGTTGTTGGCGGCATTCTTGCGCGCGAGAGCGATGGCGATGGCGCGCGCATCGCGATAATAGGGAAGCGCCTGTTGCGGCTTGTTGAGCGAGATCAGTGCTTCGCCGACCCGATTGTCGCTGACCTCGAGGTCGCGCTGGCGTTCGGCGTTGCCCGGGAACTTCTTGGCCAAGGCCTTGGCCAGCACCAGGCCCTCGTGATAGGCCTCGTACTCTTTCTTGTGATGGCCTTGTTCGTCGAGAATGTCGCCGATCGTGTTGTCGGCCACCGAAAGGGCGCGCTGATAAAAGGCGTTTCCCGGCTCGTCTTTGAGAAATTGCTTGCAGATTGCGCGCTCCTGTTCGGCTGCGGCGAGGGCCTTGTTGAGATCGCCCAGATTCAACAGCGCCTTCGCCCGTTCATCGAGCGCCGCCGCCAGGGAAAAGCGCAACTGCGGCGAGGTCTCGCCGCTCTTCAAAAGCTGCTCCTCGAATTTGCGCGTCAAGTCGAGGATCTCTTCGGTCATTCTCACCGAGAGGCCGGCGTTCTTGAATTTCTGCACGAGGCCGAAGATGAGGCCGTTTGCGGTTTGCGTCGCCGCGTTGAGTTCGTGCTGGGCGATCGCCCTTTGCCGTTCCGCGACGCGCCATTGCCAGCCGGCAAGGCCGGCAAGGATCAAGGCCGCGACAAGGCCGGCGCTGATTGCCGCAAGGACCTTCTGCTGGCGCCGCCTTTCGGCATTGCGCCGCAGCGTGTCGGCGGCAAGAGAGGCTTCGATAAATTCGCGCATCGACGAGGGCAGGTCCTCGCCGAAGCGTTCGAGGAGGTGTTCGGCCCCGGCGAGAAGCGCGGGCGAGGTCAAAAGATAGCCGGATTTCGCTTTCGCTTCCGCTGCCGCCCAATCGTCGGCGATGGGCAGAAGGGTGTGCCGCACGCGGATCAGCGCCGCATTCTCGCTGATGATATCGACCGCCTGCGGCCAGGTGCGCAGCAAAGCGTCGTGCACGGGGCGAAGGCGCACCCGGCCATCGGCCTCTTCGGTCGTCAACAGGCGGCGCTCGACAAAAGCCTCGACGAGAAGGCGGCGCGAGGGAAGTCCGCGCTCGAACTCGGCGCGGTCGAGGCTCGCGCCGACGGGCGAGGCGCCGCCGGCGGCATCGGCGGCGATATCGCCGACGAGCGCCGTCAGGAGCGCCGGCAATTGCGCCTGCGCCTCGGCACCGACGCTGGCGATGACCTCGCCCGCGGTCTCGGCCACCGCCGCATCGAGGCCCGGATAATCCGCGGCGCGCAAGACGCCGTCGCCGCGCTTTTCTTCGCCGTCGAAAAGCCGGCCGAGGCTGACCTGCAACAAAGGCAAGGCGTCGCCCCCTTTGGCGTCGGCGACGAGCCTGTCGGCAAGCGAGCGGCCCTTTGCGTCACTTTCGAAGGCAAGCGGCGGGTAGCAGGCGGCAATCGGCTTTTTGACGATATCCTCGAGTTCGGTAACGCTCGGCGGCAACAAATTGTACGTCGATCCTCCCATGTCCTCGAGCAGGGCGACAAACCCCGGAACGCTTTGAAAGCGTGCATAAGCGTCGCTGCGCAAGGCGACGACGACGCTCGCCAGCCGCGCCGCGACGAGAGCGCGCAAAATCTCGGCGAAAAGGTCGACCTCTTTCGCTCCCGATTCGGCAAACAGGCGCTCCACCTGATCGACGGCGAGCATCAGCCGCGCGGGACGGGGGCTTTCGTAACGCAAGGCTTGCGCGCGCGCCCGGCTCGCCCTTTCGAGGGCCGAACGCACGGGCGCGATCCCGACGCCCGGGCCTCCGGCAAATGCCTCGGCGAGAAGGGCGGGGGTGGCGAAATCGCCGGCGGCGAGCTCAGGACCCAGCGCACCCTCTTCGAAAAGCGCCTTCGCAAGGCTCGAAAGCGGATCGCCGACGGGCAGGACGAGGGCCGTACGCCACTGATCGAGCCCGGGTATGATCCCCGGACGGGTGGCCCGCGGAACCAGGCCCGCGCGCAAAAACGAGGATTTCCCCGCGCCGCTTGCGCCGAGGATGACGAGAAAGGAGGCGCCGCCCTCTTCGGCTTCGCGAAGCTTGCCGATGGCGCGCTCGATCGGCGCCTCGCGCCCGAAAAATACCGTCGCATGCTCGGAATCGAAAGCGGCGAGGCCGCGAAACGGAGAGCCGTTGACGCGCCGGTCCCAGACCGTGCGCAAGACGATGCCCTGCCTTTCGAGCCACTGCCGCAAGCATAGTTCGAGCTGGCGCTCGAACTCGTCGGCATCGGAAAAACGCTGGAAACCGGCGACATTGTGTCCGCCGCTGGTCTCCGTCCAGCGTTTCCAGACGGCGTCGAGAAGCACATGCTGCGCGCGTTCGGCCTCGAAAGTGGCCGCGCCGTAAGTGATCGGGGCCTCCTTGCGGAAAAGGTAGACGTCGGGCGCGCCTTTCTGTTCGCGGCTGACGGCGAGAGCGGTTTCGAATTCGAGCACCGTGCCGCTTTCGTAGGGAGTGCCGTCGGTCTTTTGCCATTTTCCCGGGTCGAGTTCCGAGCCGATGCGCTTCCACAGGATGCAGACCACCATGTCGGTTTCGCGCATGCGGTCGATGGCGCTGTCGATCGCTTCCTGGAACGAGCGCGTCGCCGTGTAAAAGCCGGTCTCCCAGCGTATGACCTCGATCCGGGCGAGACCTTCGAACTCGCCGTTGAGCCGTTCGGCGACGACGTCGACGCGAGCCCTTTCGGCCGCCACATCCGAGGGCGAAGAAACAAAAAGGCGCATGGTGGCCTCTCCCAGACTTCGGCCCGCACACAAGGGAATATCATAACCCGAGATTCGCGTTTTCGGAACGGACTTGCGCTCGGGTCCGGCGCTCGCGCTCCGATGCCGCCGGCCCCGCGAAGGGATGGCCCCGTTCGAGACCGCCTTCTCTCGGCGTTGACGAAAGGCGCTCGAGCCGCCAGCCTTGCCGGCGCGTCTGGCGTGGAAGAGAGCGTGGAGGGGCGATGCGGGCCGAGAAGAACGGCGGGAAAGGGGCCGAAAAGAAGGAAGGCTCCCGTTTTGCTTTGACCCGCTCTCGCGCCGTTCTTTTCATCGTCCTTTTGGGGGTGACGAGCCTTTTCGGCGACATGACCTATGAAGGGGCGCGCAGCATCGCCGGCCCTTATCTCGGGCTTTTCGGCGCCACCGCCGTTGTTATCGGCGTCGTCTCCGGTTTGGGTGAATTCGTCGGCTACGCCGCCCGCCTCTTTTCGGGTTATCTCTCGGACCGGACGAGGCGCTATTGGGCGATCGCCATTTCCGGTTATGCGGTCAATCTTTTTGCGGTGCCGCTTTTGGCTCTCGCCGGAAGCTGGCAGATTGCCGCGCTTCTCCTCATTGCCGAAAGGACGGGGCGAGGGGTTCGCTCGCCGGTGCGCGATGCGATGCTTTCCCATGCCGCGAGCCGAACCGGTCTCGGCTGGGGCTTCGGCCTTCACCAGGCGCTCGACCAGACGGGCGCGGTTTTGGGTCCTCTTGCGATTGCCGCGGTCCTTTATTTCGGCAACGGCTATCGCCGCGGTTTTGCCGTGCTGCTTTTGCCGGCGGCGGCGGCGCTGTCGATGCTTCTTCTCGCCCGCTTCGAGTTTCCGCGGCCAAGGGATTTCGATTTGTCGCCCCCGCCTCTCGAAACTGCGGGGTTTGCCCCCTTGTTCCGGATCTATCTGTTGGCGGTGGCTTTTATCGCCGCGGGCTACGCCGACTTTCCGTTGATCGCCTATCGCTTTGCCTCGGCGAAGATCATGCCGGTGGCGTTCGTGCCGCTCCTTTTTGCCTTGGCGAACGGGATCGACGGCGCCGCCGGTCTCCTCCTCGGCAGGCTTTACGACCGCATCGGCATCAAGGCGATGATCTTGGCGACGGCGCTTTCGGCCTTGGCCGCGCCTCTGGTCTTTCTCGGAGGCTTCAAGGCGGCAGCCTTGGGCATGGCCTTTTGGGGCGTCGGCATGGGCGCGCAGGAAGGCGTGATGCGCGCCGTCATCGCCCGCCTCGCGCCGCTCGATCGGCGCGCCACCGCTTTCGGCCTTTTCAACGCCGTCTTCGGCCTCGCCTGGTTTGTGGGAAGCGCGCTTTTGGGGCTTCTTTACGTTTATTCGGTCGTTGCCGTGGCCTTCCTTTCGCTTTTCCTCCAGGCCTCTTCGCTTCCGGTGTTTTTCTGGCTTTTGCGAAAAGAGCGCTGAGGGGCGACGAAAAAGCCCCTCTCGCGCCCGCAGAAAGCCCTCAGATGTCGGCGAAAGCGCGGGTTTCGGCGCGCGCTCCGGGATGCGTCACCGCCCCTTTTTCGGCGGCGCCTACGGTCTGCGCATAACGCCACAAAGCCCCCGACTGGAAGTCGTGACGCCGCGGTTGCCAGCGCGCGCGCCGCGCCTCCAGTTCCTTGTCGCTGAGCGCCACATCGAGCGTCCCGGCGACGGCGTCGATGGTGATGCTGTCGCCGTCGCGCAAAAGCGCGATCGGGCCGCCGACCGCAGCCTCGGGGCCGACATGACCGATGCAAAAGCCGTGCGTGCCGCCCGAAAAGCGGCCGTCGGTCAAGAGTGCGACCTTGTCACCCACCCCTTGCCCGTAAAGAGCCGCCGTCGTCGACAGCATCTCGCGCATCCCGGGGCCGCCGCGCGGACCTTCATAGCGTATGACGATAACGTCGCCTTCCCGGTATTGGCGCTTTTCGACAGCGGCAAAAGCGTCCTCTTCGCACTCGAAACAGCGCGCCCTACCGGTGAAGCGCAGATTTTTCATCGCCGCCACTTTGACGATGGCGCCTTCGGGAGCGAGATTTCCGGTAAGGACGACAAGCCCTCCCGTCGGCGACAGCGGCGCCGAGGTCGGATGCACGACATCCTGGCCTTTGGGCAGAACCACATCGCGTAGGTTTTCGGCGATGGTCTTGCCGGTCACGGTCATCGCATCGCCGTGAAGATAGCCGCCGTCCAGAAGCGCCTTCATCAGCACCGGAACCCCGCCGACATCGTAAAGATCCTTCATCACGTAACGCCCGGCCGGTTTGAGGTCGGCGATATAAGGGGTGCGCGCCGCGATCTTGCCGAAAGCGTGGAGGTCGAACTCGATCCCGACTTCGTTGGCGATCGCCGGAAGGTGCAAGCCGCCGTTGGTCGAGCCTCCGGAGGCGGCGACGACGGTCGCGGCGTTTTCGATCGCCTTCAAGGTGACGATGTCGCGCGGGCGCAGGTTTTTGCGCAGAAGTTCCATGACCGCGCGCCCCGAGGCTTCGGCAAAGGTGTCGCGTGAATCGTAAGGCGCGGGGGCTCCGGCCGAACCCGGCAAGGCAAGCCCCAAAGCCTCGGACACGCAGGCCATCGTGTTGGCGGTAAACTGCCCCCCGCAAGAGCCCGAAGAGGGACAGGCGACGCATTCGATCTCGGCCAGCTCGGCGTCGCTGAAACGGCCGATGCTATGCGCGCCGACCGCTTCGAAGACATCGACGATGGTCACGTCCCGGCCTTGGAAGCGGCCGGG
>JAJYIC010000280.1 GCA_021790295.1 Pseudomonadota bacterium
CGCCGGAGGGGATTTATTGCCGCATCAAGGACGCTTTCGCGGCGCGGGGACGCCGGCAGGAACCTGGCCCGGAAAGGACCGGCGAGGCGCGCGCAGAAACTCTTCCCTTTAGGGCGCCCGCCGCCGCGCGCCCTTTGCCGCGCCCGGAAACGCCGCCCCTTCTCGCCGTCACCGGCCTTTGCAAATCTTTTGGCGGCCTGCGCGCGGTGAGCGAGGTCGGCTTCGAAGTCGGCGAAGGCGCAATCCTCGGCATCATCGGCCCGAACGGAGCGGGGAAGACGACGCTTTTCAATCTGTTGAACGGATTTCTTCGCCCCGACGCGGGGCGGGTCCTTATGGCCGGACGCAATCTTGTCGGGTTGAAACCCAATCAGGTCTGCTGTCTCGGCATAGGGCGCAGCTTTCAGGTCGTGCGTTCTTTTGCCCGCATGTCGGCGCTCGAAAACGCCACCATCGGCGCTTATGTCGCCGAGCCTTCGCAAAGGGCGGCCGTGGCGGCGGCCTCTTCGGCGCTCATTCGGGTCGGGCTCGGGGCGCATTCGGAGAGGATCGCCGGCGCCCTTTCGACCAAGAACCTGCGTCTCATGGAACTCGCGCGGGCTCTTGCGGGCAGGCCGCGCCTCCTCCTCCTCGACGAGCCTCTGGCCGGGCTCGGCGGCGGCGAGATCGAAGAGCTTTTGGGGTTGATCCGTTCGCTTGCCGCCGAAGGCATGACGATCGTCATCATCGAACACACGATGCAGGCCGTAGTTCGGCTTGTCGATCGCCTCATCGTGCTCGACCACGGGCGCGTGATCGCTGCGGGACGGCCCGATGAGGTGACTTCGGACGCGCAGGTGATCGAGGCCTATCTCGGCCGCAAATGGGCCGCGCTCAGTGCTTGAGATCGAAGGGCTTTCGGTCGCCTATGGCGGGCTTTCGGCCCTTTGGCAGGTCTCTCTCTCTGTCGGCGAAGGGGAGTTTATCGCCCTTGTCGGGCCGAACGGCGCCGGCAAAACGACCCTTTTCAAGGCGATCTCGGGCACCGTCAAGGCGGCGGCGGGAAGCATACGTTACGAAGGGCGCGACCTTCTCGCCTCTCCCGCCGCCCGGCGCGCGCATTTGGGAATCGCCCATGTGCCGGAAGGGCGGCAGGTGTTCCCTTCGCTTACGGTCCTCGAAAACCTGGAAATGGGGGCCTATTCGGCGGCGGGGCGGCGGGATTGGCAAAGAAGCCTCGAACGCATCTTCGCGCTTTTCCCGATGCTTGCCGATCGCCGCCGGCAGCTCGCCGGAACCCTTTCGGGAGGCGAACAGCAGATGCTGGCGATCGGACGCGGCATCGCCTCGCGGCCGCGTCTTCTGCTGCTCGACGAACCTTCGATGGGGCTTGCGCCCGCCGTTGCCGACCAGATTTTCGAAGCCGTGGCCGAACTTCACCGCGAAGACAGACCGACTATCCTTCTCGTCGAACAACGCGTTGCAGAGGCTCTGCAATCATGCGACAAAGGCTATGTGCTCGAAACGGGGCGGATCGTTCTCGAAGGCCCGGGTGAGGTGCTGCTCGCCGATGACCGGGTGCGCCGCGCCTATCTCGGGATGTGATCGAACCCGGCAAACGAAGAACGGAGGATGACGATGCCGAGAAGACTGCCGCTGACGCGGCGTTCGCTTTTGGCGACAGGGGCCGCTGCGATGATCGGGGGACCGGCCTGGGCCGCGGCGCCAAAGACTGTGGAGATGGCTTTGGTCGTTCCTCTTTCGGGGCCTTGGGCGCGCGACGGCCTGTTGGAGCGCGAAGGCGCCGAAATGGCCATCGACGACGTCAACAAGAGAGGCGGGATCAAGGCTTTGGGCGGCGCCAAGATGAAGCTCATCATCGCCGACGCCGGCGACACGCCGGAAAAGGCGAAGGACGCCGCACAAAGGGTCATCGCGCAAAATCCGGCCCTTGTCGCAGGGATGGGATGCTGGCTGAGCTCCCTCACTTTGGCGGCGACAGAGGTGAGCGAACGCGCGCATCTGCCTTGGCTGACGCTCTCTTACGCCGACTCGATCACGGCGCGCGGTTTCCATTACGTGTTCCAAACCTCGCCGACCGGCAACACCCAGACAACGCAGATGCTGCCGGAACTGATCGCCATCGCGCAAAGAGCAACCGGTAAAAAGCCGCAGACCACCGCGATCATCACCGACAACACGGCAGCCCCTTTGAGCGTCGTCAAACCGATGGTCCAGGGCGGCCTCCTCAAAAAGGCGGGCATCAAGCTGCTTTTCGAAGAGATCTTCACCCCGCCGCTTTCCGACGCCACCTCTCTCATCCAAAAGGTTCGCACGTCGCGGCCCGATTTTCTTTTCCAGTTTACGAGCAATGTTCCGGATGACGCTTTGATGCTCGAAACCTTGACCGAAATGGGCCTGCCGCGATCGCTCTTGCCGGTTGTCGGCAACGGCGCCCACATCGTCACCCCGGAACTGCTCAAGGTCGCGAGGAAAACCATCGTCGATGGCGTCATGACAGGGGTCGGCAACTGGCCGACCAAAAAGGCCGAAGGCCTCGTCGCAGGGTTTACAAAACGAACCGGCGAGCCGTGGATGGGGCAGGACAGCATCTCCGCTTACGGCCATGTGATGATCGTCGCCTGGGCTCTCGAAAAAACCCGAGTCGCCAATCGCGAAAAGGTGAATGCGGCGATCCATGGGATGAAGACCGCCGTCGGTCCGGCAGACTTCTTCCCGGGAAAGACGCTCAACTTCGACGCCAAAGGCCGGCGTGTCGGGGCTCCCCTCGTCATGGTCCAATGGCAGAACGGGGTTCCGGTCACGATCGCCCCCGCCGAATTCGCCGTCGCCAAGGCTCTGTGGCCGAAAAAGGCGGCCTAGGCCCGCCTTTCTTCGGCTCGTCGATAAGCCCGGCGAAAGCGGCACGCGGCCCGGGGGGGTCACAAATCTGTCATCGCCGGCGGCTATGCTGCGGGCGCTCTCGGCAAGGCCGGGAGCGCGCCGCACCCGCGGCGGCGACTGACAGATAAAGGGGTGTGACCTATGCCAAAAGGAGTCTATGGCTGCGTCTCGAAGAGAGGCGGCGCAGCCTTGGCGCTGGTTCTCGCATTTGCCGCAGGGATCCTCTTCCCGGCCCCGTCCGCATCTGCGGCGCAGTTGCGGCTTCTCGAAACGGGATCGACCCTTCTCTATCCGCTTTTCAATCTTTGGGTCCCCGATTACGGCAAGGCGAACCCTCTCGTCCAGATCACGACTCAAGGCACGGGAAGCGGCACGGGGATCGCCCAGGCGATTTCCGGGATCGCCCAGTTGGGCGCTTCGGACGCCTATATGAGCGATGCGCAAATGAAAAAGAACCCCGGCATCCTCAATATCCCTCTCGCGATTTCCGCGCAGACGGTCAACACCAACATCCCGGGACCGGACGGGCGGCGATTGAAGCTGAGCGGTCCCGCTCTGGCCGCGATTTATAGCGGCAAGGCGAAAACCTGGGATTCGCCGCTCTTGGCAAAACTCAATCCCGGCCTCAATCTCCCGCATCGGCTCATCGTCCCGGTGCATCGCACCGACGGCAGCGGCGACACGTTTATCTTTTCCCAGTATCTGTCGTTCAGCACTCCGTCCTGGGCGAACGCGGTCGGCTACGGCACGACGATCAGCTGGCCGGCGGTCGAAGGCGGGATCGGCGCGGTCGGCAATCCCGGCATGGTCAATGCGTCAAAGACGACGCCTTTTGCGGTCGCGTATATCGGGGTCAGCTTTCGCGACGCGACGGTGGCCGCCAAACTCGGCGAAGCGAGATTGGAGAACCGCGCCGGCCGCTTTCTTTTGGCGACCCCGAAGACCATAGAGTCCGCGGTCAAGGCGATGGCGGCAAAGACCCCGGCCGATGAACGCGTCAGCCTCATTTTTGCGCCCGGAAAGAATTCCTACCCGATCATCAATTACGAATACGCGATCGTCAAAAAAGACCAGCCT
>JAJYIC010000281.1 GCA_021790295.1 Pseudomonadota bacterium
GCGAGAAGGCGGCGTTTGCCGCGGCCTTGGCGATCGCGAAGCATCTCGGCGACACGGGACAGATCGCGAACATGATCCTCGGTCTGCGGACGCTCAAGCTGCGGCTCGCGCTCGAAGCGGAGATCGAAGGCGACGACAGCCCGCAACCGCAAAAGGTGCAGGCGATCATTGAAGAGCTTTGCGCCTTTCTCGAAGCCTTGGTCGCCGAAGAGACGAGCGAAGTCATCGCCGGAGAAGAGGGGCCGCAGATTTATTTTCCGACGGCGATCTTTCTCGCCGCGCCCGAAGGCGATTTGAAGAAGAGGCTGGAAAAGGCGCCGAGGCACAGCCGCGCGAACCAAGCGCTTCTCAATCTCGCCGGGCACGCGGTGGCGATGGCGCGGGTGATGCAGCCTTTGTCGCAAGCCGACCGGCAGCATTTCGAAGACGCCGCCGAACATCTGATGATGGCCGGAGCGGATGTTCCGGCGATGCACGAAGGAAGCTTCGACACCGAGAAGCGCCACGCAGGGCACGTGGCGCTCGCGAGCGCGGCGCATGGGCTGGTCTCGCGGGTAAAGGAGTCGGGCGGCCATTCGAAGGAGACTGCCGATCATCTTGCCGCCGCGCTCGAACACCTGAGAGAGGCGGGCGCGGAAGAGCACGAGGGCGCGCTTATCCATCCCGAAAAGGCGGCCGGGATCGAGGATCTGATGAAGGCGGTCGGGATGCTGACGGAACGCGCCTCGGCGAGCGCGCAAAGGTTGTCGAAGCTCGCGGGAGAAAACGCGGAATTGAGGGCGAGGCTCGAAAAGGTCGAAAAAGAGCCTTTGCCGCCGAAGACGTTGGCGCTTCCCGCCGGGATAAACCGGATGGAGAAAAGCGCGGAAAGCGATCTGGCGAGCCTCGCAGACGCCGAGATCGCCGAAAGGATCGCGAAGATGAGCGAAGAGGAGCGGGCGATGCTCCTCATCAAAGCGTCCTACCGCAGACCTTCGCGGCCGGCTTTTGCCGGGCCCGAGACCCCGCACCGCTGACGGCGGGCGGGTTTCACCCCCCCCTTCTTTAGGGAGAGGAGATTATCATGAGCATGACGCAAGACACCCTCGAACTCGTCAAGGGATCGCTGCGGAATCCATCCGACGCGCTCGCCAAGACGATCTCGACGGCTCAAGGGCTCGTCGCCTACGATTTGCAGGCGCCGGCCAAAAACCTCTATCCGGTTGTGACGCCGCTGAGGAACCGCGTGCCGCGCGTCGGCGGCGGCACCGGCACGGCCACCAACTGGCGCCAGGTCAGCGCCATCGTCGGCTCCGGCTTCGACGCCATGGGCTGGGTCCCCGAAGGACAGCGTTCGGGCCAGATGAGCTATACGACGGCCTCGAAAGCGGCGAGCTTTATGACGATCGGCGAGGAAGACGCCGCCACTTACGAAGCGATCTCCGCCGGCCGCGGCTTCGAGGACATCCAGGCGAGGATGACCTTCCGCCTTTTGCAGAAGATAATGCTCAAGGAAGAGATGGCTCTTCTCGGCGGCAACGCCGGAGGGGCCGCCGGAGGGATCTCGCTCGGGACGCCGGCGACGCCGACGCTTTCGGCTTCTGGTTCGGGGTCGAGCCTCGCGGCGGCGACCTATTACGTCAAGGTCGTGGGCTTGACGCTCGAAGGCTACCAGAATTCGAGCGTTGCGGTCGGCGTCGCTACCGCGAAGACCGTCACCGGCGCCGACGGCAAGACCTATACCTTGTCGGGCGGCTCTTCCAACATCTCGGCCGAAGCGAGCCAGGCAGTGACCGCCGGGCAGACCCTTTTTGCGAGCACGGCCGCAATCCAAGGCGCCGTCGCCTACGCCTGGTATGTGGGAACGGCGACGGGCGGCGAGACCTTGCAGGCGATCACCACCATCGACTCGATCGCCCTTACCGCCTATACGACGGGAGGCCAGGCGCAGACGGCGGTGACGGCGGACAATTCCGGTAACGCGGGCTACGCCTTCAACGGCCTTCTGACGACCGCCCTCGCTTCGGGATCGAACGCTTATGTCTCGATCCTCCCGACCGGTTCGGCCGGAACGGGGACGGTTCTCACCTCTTCGGGGCGCGGCTCGGTCAACGAGATCGACGCCATGTTCGAAACCATGTGGCAGAATTTCGAGTTGTCCCCAACCGTTCTTTACGTCAACGCACAGGAACTGAAGAACATCACGGCGAAGGTGTTGAGCGGGGCCTCTGCGCCGTTGCTGCGCTATCACGAGCCGGTCGGGCAGGAGGTCGACCCGCGGCTCGTCGCCTCCAATACGGTGGCCTTCTACTACAATCCCTTTGCGCTCGATGGCGGGCTCAAGATCCCGGTCAAGATCCATCCGCGCGTGCCGCCTGGGACGATCATCGGCTGGGCCGAGAACCTGCCGATCCAATACCAGTCGAACGAGGTCCCGAACGTCGCGGAAGTGAAAACGCGGCAGGATTATTACGAGATCGATTGGCCGATCACCACCCGCCAGCGCCAGGTCGGCGTCTACGCCGAAGAGGTCCTGGCGGTCTACGCGCCCTTTGCCATGGGCGTCATCGCCAATATCGCCAACGGTTGAGGCGCGGCCCCGACCGCGGAGGGGCGCCGGAAGGCGCCTTTCCGCGGACGGCTTCTCTCGCAAAGGAGGCTTTCGTGGCGAAAACGGAAAAGAGAGGGACGCCCGAAGGGATGGCGCGTTTGCGCCACCCGGGAGGGGCGGGTTGCAGCTTTGCCGGGCGCGAATACAGGCCCGAGAAGGACGGCAGCGTCCTGGTCCCGGCCGAGGCGGCGCGCCATCTCGCGGCGCACGGCTTTATCGCCGCGGAGGAAGAGGAAGAGATCGAGGCCGGAGAGGAAGGGCGCGCGCCCGAGCCTTCGGTGCCGAGGCGCGGCTGATGGCTTTCGGCGATCTTTGCGCGCTTGTCGACGTCAAGGCCTGGCTCAATCTTTCGGCGACGACCGACGACGCGCTTTTATCCAGGCTCGTCACCGCGGCTTCGCAATATATTCAGAAATGGCTCAACCGGCCGATCCCCTTGGCGGATTACATCGAGACGCGAGACGGTCTCGGCGGACCGCTTGGGCCTTGCGAGAGCCGGTTCGTGTTCGGCGTGCAGCCTTGCGCCGCCGTCGCCTCGGTAATGCTTCTCGGAACCGCGGTGCCTCCCCTTCCGGCGAACGAGATGGGGTTCGGCGCGTCGGGCGGAAACGCAGGCTATCTCTTTTCCGCAAGCCAGCTCGTCATCCGCGGCTTTCTTGTCCCGCGGCAGGCGGGCTCTGTCGTTTTCCAATATACCGCGGGTTATGCCGCGATCCCGCCCGATCTCGAACAGGCGGCGATCGAGCTTGCGGCGCTGCGCTACCGAGAAAGGCAGAGGATCGGCGACGTTTCGCGGCGGATCGGGAGCGAGGTCGTGGCCTATTCGCAAAAGGACATGACCGACGCGATTCGGACCCTGATCCAGCAATACCGGCTGGTGGCGCCGGCGTTCGCGAGAATGCCGGAGCTTGCGCCGACGGCGACCGATCCGGCGATCCTCGCGGGAGCGGCCTGATGCCGGTTTTCGTCAAGGTCCTCGGCGTCGACGAGACCGTCGCGGCTCTTCTGGCGGCCGAAGGAAGGGTGAAGGCCGGGGTCGCGCGGGCGACGTTCCGCTTGGGACTCGAGGTCGAAAGGAAAGCGAAGGAACTGGTCTCCGGGGTCGTCCTCAACGTCGGCGACGGCACGTTGCGGCGCTCGATCAATACGCGCGAGATTGCCGAAGGGGGCATGGCCGGCGCGTCGGTGGGGACGACCCTGGGGTACGCGCGCTATCAGGAGTTCGGGGTCCCGCATTCCTGGCTGATCCGGGCGAGGACCGCGAAGGCGTTGCGGTTCACCATCGGCAAAGGCGGTTTCAGCGGAGGGCCGAAGACGCTCGGAGGCGAGGCGATCTTCCGCAAATGGGCGATGCACGGCCCTTTGCAG
>JAJYIC010000282.1 GCA_021790295.1 Pseudomonadota bacterium
GGCCGAAGGCGGCTCAAATTTCTTCGGCGTCGAGGACCCCGGGGAGCGACTTGACCGCGGCGCGCAGCCGCTCGTCGACGCGGAAGCCTCCGGGCAGCGCCATCTCCACTTCGCGCTCGCCGAGATCGAGGATCAGGGCAAGGCGCCCTTTTCCTCCCGCCTGCCGGGCGAAAAGGCTCTGCAACGGCGAAAGCGCCTCGGCTTCGCGCAGAAATACCTTGAGCCCGGCCGCCGTCGCGGCGACGACCGCGTCCAAAGGTTCGATCTTTTGCGCCGTCAGTTTGAGGGTTTCCTCTTCGCGCCGCACTTCGACCGTGACGACGAGCGAGGATCCCGCTTCGACCAGGGCCCGCGCCTCGCGCAGCACATCGGAAAAGAGCGTCACCTCGAAAAGCCCGCTGTCGTCGGCAAGCTGGAGAAAGGCAAAGCGGTTGCCGCGCGCCGAGGTGCGCTCTTTTCTTGCGACCACGATCCCGGCAAGGCGAAAGCGCCTTTCGCCGTTTGCGGCAAGCGCCACAGGCAATTCCGAAAACCGCAAGATTCCCGCGCGTTCGAGGCCTTTTCGGTAAGGCTGAAGGGGATGGCTCGAAAGAGTAAAGCCGAGCGCCGCGAACTCCTCCTGCAACCGTTCGACAGGCGGCCAATCGGGGACGAAGGGAAGGGAGGGGCGCGAGGCAAAGGCGGGATCGATCGCTCCGAAAAGGCTTTCCTGGCGGCTTCTCCGGTCTTGCGCAGCAAGGCTCGCATGGCGCAAAAGCGGTTCGGCCGCAGCGAAAGACTGCGCCCGGTTCGGGTTGAGGGGGTCGAAAGCGCCGGCGCGGGCAAGGCTTTCGAACTGGCGGCGGTTGAAGCTTTTGGCGTCGAGACGGCGGGCGAAATCGAAGAGATCCTTAAAACGCCCGCGCGCGTTGCGTTCGGCGACGATCGCCGCCATCGCCTGCTCGCCCACCCCTTTGACCGCGGCCAGAGCGTAGCGGATCGCCGGCCGCCCGTCCTTCCCCCCGTTTTCGACCGCAAAAGCAGGTTCGGAACGGTTGATGTCGGGCGGCAGGAGCGGGATGCGAAGGCGTTCGAGCTCCTGCCGGTAGGCGTTGAGCTTGTCGGTATTGCCGAGATCGAGGCTCATCAAAGCGGCGAGAAACTCGACCGGATGATTGGCTTTCAGATAGGCGGTCTCGTAGGCGAGAAGCGCGTAGGCGGCGGCGTGCGATTTGTTGAAGCCGTAGCCGGCGAATTTCGCCATCGAATCGAAGATGGTGTCGGCGAGAGAGGCCTCGACCCCGCGCGCCTTTGCCCCTTCGACAAAAAGCTGGCGCTGCGCTTCCATCTCGGCAGGGATCTTTTTCCCCATCGCCCGGCGCAAAAGATCGGCCCGCCCGCGGCTGTAGCCGGCGAGGGTTTGCGCGATCTCGATCACCTGTTCCTGGTAGATCATGATCCCGTGCGTTTCCTTGAGGATCTTGTCGAGCGCGGGATGAAGGGTATCGGGGTTCTCTTCGCCGTGTTTGACGGCGATATAGCGGGGAATGTTCTCCATCGGCCCCGGCCGGTAGAGGGCGTTGACGGCGATGATGTCTTCGAAGCGGTCGGGTTTGAGCTTTTTCAGCACGTCGCGCATGCCCGCGCCTTCGAGCTGGAAGACGCCGACCGTCTCACCTTCCGCCAGAAGCCCGTAAGTCGGCGGATCGTCGAGAGGCAGGCGGGAAAGATCGAGATCGATCCCGCGCCGGGCGAGAAGATCGGCGGCCCGCGCCAGAACCGTCAAAGTCTTGAGGCCGAGAAAGTCGAATTTGACGAGCCCCGCCGCTTCGACCCACTTCATGCTGAACTGGGTGACGGGCATCTCTGAGCGCGGGTCGCGGTAAAGGGGGACGAGCTCCATCAGCGGGCGGTCGGCGATCACCACCCCGGCCGCATGGGTCGAAGCGTGGCGATAAAGGCCTTCGAGCTTTTGCGCGATCTCGAAAAGCTTTTTGACGCTTTCGTCCTCGCCGATCTGGCGTTCGAGGAGAGGCTCTGCGGCGATCGCCTCTTTGAGGCTCACGGGGTGGGCCGGGTTGTTCGGTACGAGCTTGCACAGCCGATCGACCTGGCCATAGGAAAGCCCGAGGACGCGACCGACGTCGCGCAGCGCCGCCCGCGCCTGCAAGGTGCCGAAGGTGATGATCTGCGCCACCCGATCTTCGCCGTATTTGCGGCGCACATAGCGAATCACCTCGTCGCGCCGGTCCTGGCAGAAATCGATGTCGAAATCCGGCATCGAGACGCGTTCGGGGTTCAAGAACCGTTCGAAGAGAAGACCGAAGCGCAGGGGGTCGAGATCGGTGATCGAAAGCGCCCAGGCGGCGAGCGAACCGGCGCCCGAGCCTCGCCCCGGACCGACCGGTATCCCCTCTTTCTTGGCCCAGCCGATGAAATCGGCGACGATCAGGAAATAGCCGGCAAAACCCATGTCGATGATGGTCTCGAGCTCGAATTCGAGACGATCGAAATAGGGCTTCGCCGCGGCCGGGGGCTCGGCCGCACCCGCTTCGAGCCGCAGGCGCCGCGCGAGACCCTGATGCGCTGCGCTGCGCAGCTCTTCCGCTTCGGTTTTGCCTTCGGCAGAGGGGAAGGCCGGGAGGATCGGCTGGCGCGGGCGCGGGATAAAGGCCGAGCGCCGGGCGATGACGAGAGTGTTGTCGCAGGCTTCGGGGAGATCGGCAAAAGCCTCTCGCATCTCCGCCGCCGGGCGGAAGGAGTGGAGCGGGGAAAGTCTTTTGCGCTCGCCGTCGGCCAGCGTCTTGCCGGCGGCGATGGCGAGAAGCGCGTCATGCGCCTCATAAAACCCGCGATCGGGGAAATGGGCGTCGTTAGTGGCGACGAGCGGAAGCCCCAAGCGATAAGCGAAATCGATCAGGCCCCCTTCGCTGCGCTCTTCCTCGGCCAATCCGTGGCGTTGCAGTTCGATGTAAAGGCGCTCGGGAAAAGCTGCGGCGAGAGCGCGCACAAGGGCAATAGCCGCCTCGTCCTGCCCTTCGAGAAGGAGGCGTCCGACCGGCCCCGACGCCCCGCCCGTAAGACAGATGAGGCCTTCGCTTGCCCCTTCGAGCCCGGCCAAAGAGACCGCAGGCTCGCTTCCCCCTTCCCCTTCGAGATAAGAGCGGCTGACGAGGGCAATGAGGTTCGCGTAGCCCTTTTCGCTTTGCGCGAGAAGGACGAGGGGATCGCCCTTTGCCGGGCGGCTCTCTCGGCGTCCCTCATCGATCCCGCGCGCGAGGGCCAGTTCGCAGCCGACGATCGGTTGCACCCCCGCTTCGGCGCAGGCGGCGGCAAATTCGAGAGCGCCGAAAAGATTGCCGCTGTCGGTGACGGCGACGGCGGGCATCCCTTCGTCGCGGCAAAGCCGGGCGAGTTCCTTGATGCGGATTGCCCCGGCCGAAAGCGAATAAGGGGTGTGGACGCGAAGATGGATAAAGGAAGAAAGAGGCATCTGGCGGAAACCCTCGGAGAAGATCCGAGCATCGCATGGCGGCGGAGCGAAATCAGCCCGCTCTTCGCGCTCAAGGAAAAAGCGCCGGCTTCGCGAGGAAACGAACTCCGGGCGCCCGGCCAAGAGCGAAAACGGATTCGCGAAGCCCTTGCCTCGCCCTTTTCATGCTGAGACGATGGCGCGCCAAAAGCGGCGCGAGGAGAGGGTGATGAAGGTCGGGCTCTTTCTCACATGCCAGTATCCGCCCGGAAGCGACATGGTCTCGGCGCTCGAAGCGCAATATGCGATGACGCGGCTTGCGCGGGAGCGCGGCTGGGACGCGGTCGGAACCGGGCAGCATTATTTGAGCGAGGATTTCTCGCAGCCCCAACTTGTCCCTTTTCTCGCCCGGCTCGCGGCCGAGGCCGGGCCGATGATGGGGATCGCCGGGGTTCTTCTCGTCACCCTTCACAATCCGGTGGCTCTCTCCGCAGCGGTCGCTTCGC
>JAJYIC010000283.1 GCA_021790295.1 Pseudomonadota bacterium
TCCTTCTTCTCTAACGCCGCGGCGATCTTCACTATGTCGTTCTTGGGCTCGCCGGCTAGCCTTCTCCTCCGCGGCTCTTCAAGACGCGATCTCGTCCCGCTTGTAGCCTTGGAGATAAAGGAGGGCTTTCAAATCGGCGTGGTCGATGCGCGCGCGCGCCGCGGCGGCGACGCGCGGCTTGGCGCGGAAGGCGACGCCGAGACCCGCCGCCTCGAGCATCGGCAGGTCGTTTGCGCCGTCGCCGACGGCGAGCGTATCGGCAAGCGCGATGCGATGCTCGGCAGAGAGAAGAAAAAGCGCCTGCCGCTTGGCCTCGCCCCCGAGGATCGGTTGTTCGACCCCGCAAAGCCGGCCTTCGGCAAAAACAAGGCGGTTGGCGAAAACGCGGTCGAAACCGAGTTCGGCGGCAATCCTTTCGGCAAAAAACGTAAAACCGCCCGAGACGAGGGCCGTCACGGCTCCCTCGCGGCGCATCGTCGCAATCAGAGCGCGCGCTCCCGCCACGAGCCTCATGCGCCCCGCCGCCTTTTCGAAAACGGAGAGCGCGACCCCGCGCAAAAGGGCGATGCGGGCTTCGAGCGCGCCGGCAAAATCGATTTCCCCGTTCATCGCGCGCCGGGTGATTGCGGAAACCTCGGAGAGGAGCCCGAGATCGCCGGCGATCTCGTCGAGCATTTCGTTTTCGATAAGGGTCGATTCGAGGTCGGCGAGGAGCATCCGTTTGCGCCTCGAACCGGCCCTTTGCACGACGAGATCGATCGCCTGCCCGCGCAGAAGCGCGCGCGCCTTCTCCTCGACAAGGAAAGGCTCACCCTTTTCGACAAGGATCTCGCAGGCTTCTCCTCGGGCAAGCCAGAGCGGCTCGGCGCCGAATTCGAGGGCGGCGGCGCGAGCCGCGCGGGCGAGAGAGGAGGGCTCTCCGCCGCCCAAGAGCGTCAGGACAAGACTCATCCCCGCCCTCCCCTCGCGCCCAAACCCTCTCCCGGCGCGCTGCCGCTCGTCGTTCTCGCGGGACCGACGGCAAGCGGCAAATCCGCTCTCGCCGAGGCTCTCGCCGAAACCATCCCTGTGACCATCATCAACGCCGACAGCCAGCAGGTCTACCGCGATCTGCGGATCCTGACGGCGCGCCCCGAGGAGAGCGCCGAAGCGCGCGTCCCGCACCGTCTTTACGGTTATCTCGACGCGGCCTTGCGGTCATCGGCAGGGCTGTGGCGGGCGCTGGCGGAAGAGGCGATCGCGCAGGCGGCAAAAGCGGGACGCCTGCCTCTCCTCGTCGGCGGTTCGGGCCTTTATTTGCGGGCGCTCGAAGAAGGCTTGGCGCCGATCCCGGCGATACCCGAAGAGACCCGGGAAGAGGCGCGCCTTCTTTATCAGAGGCTCGGCGGCGAAGAGTTCCGCAAACGCCTTTCTCTTTTCGACCGCGACAGCGCCCTTCGCCTTCACGCCGCCGACAAGGCGCGGCTTTTGCGCGCTTATGAGGTCGTCCGCGCCACCGGCCTCGCGATCGGCCTTTGGCGGCGGCAACCCCTTTCCGCCTCTCCCTACCATGTAGCGAAGATCCTTCTCCTGCCGCCGCGCGAACGGCTTTATGCGCGCTCTGAAGCGCGTTTTGCCGCGATGATCGAAAAGGGAGCGCTTGCCGAAGCGGCGCGCATTTTGGCGCGCGGGCTCGATCCTTCCCTGCCGGCGATGAAGGTCACGGGCCTGCGCGAGCTTTTCGCCCATCTCAAAGGCGAGGCGAGCCTTGAGGAAGCGATCCTCGCGGCCAAGCGCGCAACCCGCCGTTACGCCAAAAGGCAAAGCACCTGGTTCCGGCACCAGTTCTCCCCCGACTGCACCGTCAGGCAAGAGCTTTCGCCGCAATCCTTCTCTTCCCTGCGGCGGTTTATCGAAGGGTTTTCGTTGACCGGGAAAGTCTAGCTGACTAGGGTCGGCCTTCCGCTCCGGGGGAAAGATCCCGCGGCGGTTCACTTTTCCGAGGTTCTCGTTGGGCAAGGATGAAGGGATGTCCGCCGAGGCGATGAGTGGCGCCGAGATCGTCATCAAGGCCCTCGTCGATCAAGGAGTCGAGGTCGTATTCGGCTATCCGGGCGGCGCCGTCCTGCCGATTTACGATGCGCTGTTCCAGCAGAACGCCTTGCGCCACATCCTCGTGCGCCACGAGCAGGGGGCGGTGCATGCGGCCGAAGGGTATGCCCGTTCGACCGGGCGCGTCGGCGCCGTTCTCGTCACGAGCGGCCCCGGCGCAACCAATGCCGTCACCGGCTTGACCGACGCCTTGATGGATTCGGTTCCGGTCCTGTGCCTGACGGGTCAGGTGCCGACCCATCTCATCGGCAACGACGCCTTTCAAGAAGCCGACACCACCGGCATCACCCGGCCTTGCACAAAGCACAATTATCTCGTCAAGGACGTGCGCGACCTCGCGCGGGTGATGCATGAGGCCTTTTACGTCGCCAAAAGCGGGCGCCCGGGACCGGTCGTCGTCGATCTGCCAAAAGACGTGCTTTTCGCCTCCGGCCCTTACACGCCTCCCTCGGACGGCCAGCACAAGACCTATCGCCCGCAGATCGAGCCCGATGAGGAGCGCATCGCCGAAGCCGCGGCGCTCATCGCCGCCGCCAAGCGGCCGGTTCTTTACGGCGGCGGCGGGCTCGTCAATTCGGGGCCGATTGCCTGCGCGCGCGTTACCGAACTCGTGCGCTCTCTCGATTGCCCCTGCACCCTCACTCTCATGGGTCTTGGCGCGTTTCCGGCCTCCGACCCGCATTTTCTCGGTATGCTAGGGATGCACGGTACTTACGAAGCCAATCTCGCGATGCACGATTGCGATCTCCTGGTCGCGGTCGGCGCCCGCTTCGACGATCGCGTCACCGGGCGTCTCAACGCCTTTTCGCCTTATTCGAAAAAGATCCATATCGACATCGACCCCTCGTCCATCAACAAGAACGTCCGGGTCGATCTCGCCGTCGTCGGCGACGCCGCGGCCGCTCTCGGGGCGCTTCTCGAAGCCTTGGGCCGCCGCAAACGCTCTTTCGACAAAGCCGCGCGCCAGGAGTGGTGGCGAAAGATCGAGGAATGGCGAGCGCGCGACTGCCTCAAATACGATAAAAGCGGGCGCGACGTCATCAAGCCCCAATATGCGATCGAAAGGCTTTATGCGCTTTGCCGCGAGCGCGACCCTTTCATCACGACCGAGGTCGGCCAGCATCAGATGTGGGCGGCGCAGTTCTTCAAGTTCGAAAAGCCGTATCACTGGATGACCTCGGGAGGCCTTGGAACCATGGGTTACGGCCTTCCCGCCGCCGTCGGCGTGCAGGTCGCCCACCCCGAGGCCCTCGTCATCGACATCGCCGGCGAAGCCTCGATCCTGATGAACATCCAGGAGCTTTCGACCATCGCCCAGTACCGTCTTCCGGTGAAGGTCTTTATTCTCAACAACCAGTACATGGGCATGGTGCGCCAGTGGCAGGAATTGCTGCACGGCGGCCGCTATTCCGAAAGCTACACCGCCGCGCTTCCCGATTTTGTCAGGCTAGCCGAGGCTTTTGGCGCGGTCGGGCGGAGGGTCGAAAAGGCGGCGGATGTCGATGCGGCGATCGCCTGGATGCTCGCGGCTCCGGGCGCGGCGATTCTCGACGTCGCGGTCGATCAAAGAGAGAATTGCTTTCCCATGATCCCTTCGGGGGCGGCGCATAACGAAATGCTTCTCGGTCCAGAGGATGAGGCGCGAAAGCCGGCATCCGAAGAGGGGATGGTCCTTGTCTGAGAGGGCGTTCGCGGCTTTGCGCGCGCCGGCGCCTTGAACGCGGTCGAACGGCACACGATCGCCGTGCTCGTCGACAACGAGCCGGGCATTCTTGCGCGCGTCGTCGGGCTCTTTTCGGGGCGCGGCTACAATATCGAAAGCCTGACCGTGGCCGAGGTCGATCC
>JAJYIC010000284.1 GCA_021790295.1 Pseudomonadota bacterium
GTGAAAAGGATCGTCGACATGACCGGCGGTTCAACGCGCCGCGGGGAAAGCCGGAGCATCGTCATTGGGGGGCGCAAAACCGATAGGCGCGCAACTACCTCTCGTGCCCCGCCTCGGAAGCCATCTCTCCTAAAGGCGATAAGAGGTAACTGATGGCCCGGCGGGTCCCCGTGCGGATCTCGATCGAGCCGGTCATTCCCGCCGTCAGAGGAACCTTCCTTCCATTGACCTCGACCCAGTTGCGGTCGAGGGCAATGTAAACCGGGTAGGCGAGGCCCTGAATCTGCGGGATGGCGTTGAGCATCCAGGTGTCGCCCTTGGAGAGAGAGGCCGCATCGGCCGTGGCGGCCTCCTTCGCATAGACGGCATCGTGCGCGATGCTTACCACCTTGCCGTTGAGAGCGCCATAGCGCATAAACGGGAAAGCATCGAGCTTTATAACCGCTTTTTGGCCCACTCGGATAAAGCCGAAATCGCGGCTTGCGACCAGTGCTTCGACGACCATTTTTCCGCTCGTGGGGACGATCACCATCAGGGGTCGCGCGGGGGTTACGACTTGGCCGATGGTCGTCACGGCGAGTTGCTGAACCGTGCCACTGATGGGAGCGCGAAGGCGCGTGTTTTTGAGCTTCTCGAGAGCCTTGACAAGATCCTGTTCGAGGTCGCCTCGACGTTTGACCGCCGCGTCAAGCTTGTCCGCTTGCCGGGCGACAAACTCTTTCTGGGTCTGAGCGGTCTGGCGTTCGGTGGAGACTATCGCGGCTTCGGCTTCCCCGAGCTTTCCCTCATCCGATGCGAGTTCCGTCAGCCCCTGATCGAGCTGCTGGCGCGCTTCGAGAACGGCGAGACGCGAGCCCACCTGTTTTGCCGCTAGCTCGCTCCTCATCGCCAGAACCTTTTGCAAGATCGTGATAAGGTGCCGTTGCGAAGCGATCGTCGCGATGAGCCTCTCTTTTGCAGCCTCGCTTTCCGCGAGTTTTGCCTGATATGTCCTGATCGACGACGCATATTGAGAAAGCTCGGCGAGCGCCACGCTGCGCGCGAGCAAACGCGCGTCAGGGGCGACGTTTTGCGGGAAATCGATCTTCGGGAGAGACGGCGCTCCGGTCAAAACCGCCTCGATTTCCGCGCGCCGGCGCGCGATCTCGGCCTCGGCGGCTTCGAGATCGTGGGCGGCCATGTCGCGATCGGCGGCGGCGTCGGTCGGGTCGAGTTCGAGAACCACCTGCCCCTTTTTGACCTTGCGTCCGTTCGCCACCAGGAGGGCTCGAACCTTGCCCGGCTCGAGAGACTGGACAATTTTCGAGCGCCCGATCAGTTCAACCCGCGACGGCGCCGTCGCGTAAATGTCGAGTTTCGCCAGCCAGCTCCAGAAGAGGGCGAGGGCGAACAACGCGAGGCCGATCCAGATGAGGGCGATGCGCGCCGGCGAGGTCGGTGTCTCGAGGATTTCGAGAGCGGCCGGGAGGAACTCGCGATCGTCGGCGCTAGTCACCGCTCGCAAAGGCCTTCCGAGGGGACCGAGCTTGGCGGGAGGCGGGCTCCGCCTCGGGACGGGAAGGCGCCTTATAGGCGCGTCGGTCATACCTCTTCCTCCTCTTCGCCCGCCTGGATTCGCCACAGGCGGCCGTAAACGCTCGACTGCCGCGCCAAAAGCTCGTCATGCGTTCCGTCGTCGACGATTTGTCCATCGCGAAAAGCGAGGATTCGGTGGCATTCGCGGACCGAAGAAAGGCGATGCGCGACGACGATCACCGTGCGCCCGCGCACAATCTCCTTCATGTTGTTGCGGATGATTTTCTCGCTCTCATAGTCGAGAGCGCTCGTCGCCTCGTCGAATATCAGGATTCGGGGATTGATGGCGAGCGCCCGGGCAATCGCCAGCCTTTGTCTCTGCCCGCCCGAAAAATTGGAACCGAGCTCTTCGATGATGGTGTCGTAGCCGAGAGGAAGCCTGCTGATAAATTCATCGGCCCCGGCGAGACGCGCGATGGCAATGACTTGCGCTCTCGGCATCCCGGGATTGACGAGGGCTATATTTTCGTGAACGGTGCGCCGAAAGAGGACGTTTTCCTGCAAAACGACCCCGATCTGACGGCGCAACCACGCGACATCGACATGCGCGATGTCGACCCCGTCGATCAGGATCTGTCCTCTCTCGGGGACGTAAAGCCTCTGTAAGAGCTTGGTAAAGGTCGATTTGCCCGATCCCGATGCGCCGACGATCCCGACCACCTGAGCAGCCGGGATATCGACGGAAACGCCTTTCAGAACTTCCGGCCAATCCGGGCGATAACGGAAGACAAGATTTTTGACTTCGATCGCACCGCGCGCGGGAGGCAGGTTCGCCTGCGTCAGAGGGCGGGCTTCGGTGGGGAAATTGAGCACGTCGCCAAGGCGGTCGACCGACACTCTGACCTGCTGAAAATCCTGCCACAACTGCGAAAGGCGCAGGATCGGAGCCGTCACCTGGTTCATGATCATGTTGAATGCGACGAACGCGCCGACGGTGAGATTGCCGTCGATGACTTCCCTCGCTCCGAGGAAGAGCACGACGGCGGTTGTCAGCTTGTTGATGTATTGGATCGAATTCTGCCCGACGCTGGCGAGGAGAACGGCTTGGAACGACGTCCTCACATAAGCGGCGAGCCTCTCTTCCCAATGCGCGCGAAGCGCCGGCTCGACGGCGAGACCCTTCACGGTTTGGATGCCGATCAGAGTCTCGACCAGGAACTGGTTATTTATGGCGCTGCGATTGAAGCGCTCTTTGATCTTTTCGCGCAAAGCCGGGCGCAAAAGCATGGCGACCGCCCCGTAAAACGGCAATGACACAACGACGACGCTCGCTAATGGCGTAGAATATATGTAGAGAACGCCGACAAAGATGAAGGTGAACAAAAGATCGATCGTCGAAGTCAGTCCTTGTCCTGTCAGAAAGGAGCGAATCGTTTCGAGTTCGCGTACCCGGGCGACGGTCAATCCGGCGGGACGCGATTCGAAATAAGCGAGGGGAAGGCGCAGGAGATGATCGAAAAGCTTGGAGCCGAGTTCGACGTCGATGCGACTCGTCGTATGCGTAAGAACGTAGGACCGGAAGTATTGGAGAATGACCTGGAAGAAGCCAATGATAATGAGCCCGGCGACGACCATGGAGAGCGTCGCATATCCCCTGTAAACGAGGACCTTGTCGATCGTGATCTGGAAAAAGAGAGGCGTTATGAGACCGCAAAGCTGGACGAGGAGCGAACCCAGCAACGCGGTCATCAGAGGGCGGCGGTAACGCCAAAGCGAAGGCCGAAACCAGCTGAGATCGAACTGCTCCGAGCCTGGCTCGGGGGGCGCGCGACGGGTGAGGAGGATGATCGTCCCATCCGATTTCGCCGCGATCTCTTCCGCAGGCTCGATCGCAAAAGTCCTTTTGACAGGGTCGACGATCCGCACCCTGCCTTCCTGATCGCGCCTTCCGAGAACCGCAAACCCGCCCTCTCTGAGCCCCACGATCGCCGGAAGAGGGGCGGTCAGAAGCCGCTCTTTCTTCTGGCCCGACAAGAGGCGCGCTTTGAGGCCCAGCATCTTGGCGGCGCGCACGACCTCGGTCGCGGTCGAAGACCTTTGGCCGAGACCCAGCTCGTGGGTGAGTTGCGGCACATCGCAGGCGACGCGATGGAAATTCGCGACGAGAGCAAGGGCGCTTAAACCGGAATCAGGCGAAGGCTCAGGGAACGGAGCGCGACGCTCCGATTTGTTGGCTTCCACAGCGGGCACGTATCCTCCCCGAGCAGGCATCAAAGGGCCCTTTCTTAAGCGGTAAAGGGACGAAATGCAACCGCGACCACTATGTGTGAAGTGGACCCCGGATTTGGGACCGGCGGCTTAGTTGGAGCGGGGGCCG
>JAJYIC010000010.1:0-10852 GCA_021790295.1 Pseudomonadota bacterium
GTTCGAGAACACCCTCGAAGCCGCGCAAAAGGCGCGGGCGGCCGCGCGCGATTGGCTTCAAGGCTTCGATGCGATCCTGACGCTTCCCGCTCCCGGAGAGGCGCCGAAAGGCCTCGCCGATACCGGCCCCGCCGCCTTCAATTCCTTGTGGACCCTCCTTTATTTGCCCTGCCTTTCGTTGCCCTCGGGGAGAAGCGGCGAAGGCCTCCCGCTCGGCATACAGCTTGTCGGCAGGCTTTACGAGGACGCGCGTCTTCTCGAAACGGGGCTTTGGGTCGAAAGCCGTCTTGGAGAAAAGCCGTGAGCGCGCCCGAGAGGCTTTCGGCCGCCGCGGCGATCGCTGAGCTCGCCGAAGGCCGGCTTTCGGCCGAAGCCCTGGCCCGCGCCTGCCTCGAACGCGCGCAAGCCCGCGCCGCGATTTCTGCCTGGGCTTCTCTCGACCCCGAACGGGCGCTCGCCTTGGCGCGCGCGCTCGATCGCCGCGGCCGCCCCGGAATTCTGAAAGGCCTTCCGGTCGGCATCAAGGACGTCATCGACACCGCCGATCTGCCGACCGAGCACGGCTCTCCCATCTACCGCGGCAACCGGCCTTTTGCCGACGCCGCCTGCGTCGCCGGGCTCCGCGCCGAAGGCGGCCTCATTCTCGGCAAGACGGTCACGACCGAATTTGCAAACCGCTTTCCCGGTGCGACCCGGAACCCGCATAACGAGGCGCACACCCCGGGCGGCTCTTCGAGCGGCTCGGCCGCTGCGGTTGCCGATTTCGAGGTTCCGGCGGCTCTCGGCACCCAAACCGGAGGTTCGGTCATACGCCCCGCCGCCTTTTGCGGGATCGTCGGTTATAAGCCGAGCTTTGGCGAAATAAGCCGGGTCGGGGTCAAGATGCAATCGCAGAGCCTCGATACGGTCGGCATCCTCTGCCGCAGCCTCGAAGACCTGCCTTTCCTGCGCGGCGCTCTTCTCGCGCTCGAAGGGCGCGCTCTCGCGCAAAAGGGGCCGCCGCGGATCGGCTTTTGCCGCACGCCGGTCTGGGAGGCGGCCGAAGAGCCGACAAAGGCGCTTCTCGAAAGAACCGCCTCGCGCCTTTCCGCGGCCGGCGCGCGGGTCAGCGATCTCGCGTTTCCGCCCACCTTTGCCGGCATTCTCGAAGCCCACGAACGCATCTTTTTTTTCGAGGCGGCGCGCAATTACGCTTACGAATTCGAGGTTCACGCAGCGCAAGTGAGCGAGGTATTGCGCACGCGCATCGGCGCGCCCGGACGCGCGCTTCCCTTGGCGCTTTATATCGAGGCATTGGAAAAGGCCGAGGCCTTTCGCGCCTATTGCGACGACCTCTTTGCCGAATTCGATCTCATCCTCGCGCCGAGCGCGGCGGGGGAAGCGCCTTTCGGCCTCGAATCGACGGGCGACGCGCGGTTCAATGCGATCTGGACCTTGGCCGGGACGCCTTCGTTGACGCTTCCCGCCGGACGCGGCGAAAAGGGCCTTCCCCTCGGCGTTCAGCTTATCGGCAGGCGCTATCGCGACGAGACGCTTTTGGAGGCCGCCTATTGGGTCTCTTTGCAGCTTGACTGAAAGAGCGCGTTTCAGGGGCTCGGAGGCCCTTTCTTATTCGATCCCGCACACAGCCCACAGAGAGAAGGAGCGTTGGCGATGATTTATGAGCTTCGCGTTTATCACTGCGTCCCCGGGCGCCTTCCCGATCTTTTGAAACGTTTCGACACCGTCACCTTGAAGCTCTGGCAGAGGCACGGGATCGAACAAGCGGGGTTCTGGACCGTCGCCATCGGCAGCTCGAACCAGGATCTCTATTACATGCTCAAATGGCGTTCGCTCGAAGAAAGGGAAAAGAAATTCACCGGTTTCCTTGCCGATCCGGAATGGATCTCGGCGCGCGCAGCGAGCGAAAAAGACGGGCCGATCGTCGCCTCGATCACCAACACGATCCTGCAACCGACGGGTTTCTCCTCGGTGCAATAGAGAGTTTTCCGCAAACGGGGGAAAAAGATGCTTTACGAATTGCGCGTTTATCATTGCGTCCCCGGACGCCTTCCCGACCTTCTGAAGCGTTTCGAGACGATCACCTTGGGGATCTGGAAACGCCACGGGATCGAACAAGGGGGGTTCTGGACGACCGCCATCGGCGACTCGAACCAGACTCTCACCTATTTCCTCAAATGGGAGTCTCTTGCCGAGCGCGAGAGGAAATGGGCGGCCTTCCAGGCCGACCCTGAATGGATCGAAAAGCGCGCGGAAACCGAAAAGGCGGGAGCGATCGTCGCTCGCGTCGACAATTCGATCCTGCAGCCGACGAGCTTTTCGGCGGCCAGATAAAGGGCAGCGGGAGCGGCCGCCGGCGGACGCTCCCTTCCCGCCCCCAAGACCTGCGAAGGAGGACGAGGCTAGGCTTTTTTCGGCGACCAGCCGTAGGCCTTGGCGCAGGCGCCTCCCATCAGCATTGCCCGCTCTTTCTCGCTCAGGCGATCGCTCTTGAGGAAAGGCTCGACGGCCTCTTTGTATTTGACGACGGCGAAGGCGCGCGTCCAGTCCGTGCCCCATAAACAGCGATCAAAGCCCCAGGCGTCGAAAAGCCGGGCAAGCGGGTCCCAGATGTCCCTGAAAGGATAAGGCTCTCGCGAGAGCGTGCAGGCGCCGCTGACCTTGATCACCGCGTTCGGCCGCCTCGCGAGTTCCAGCACCTTCGGCAAATCGGCCCAAGGCTGCGGCGGCGCCGGCGGCACGCGCGGCTGGAGGATGCCGAGATGATCGATGATGAATCGCGTTTCGGGATGGCGATCGATCAGCAAAGTGCCCGCGTCGAGATTGCCCCAGAAAAGGACATTGACCGGAAAATCGTAGCGAACAGCCGCGCGGCAGATGCGGTCGAGGCCGGGGTCGGTCGGCGCGCGTCCCGCCTCTTTCGTCAGCATGATGCGGATGCCGACCGTGCCCGGCGTCCGCTTCCAATCGGCAACGACCTCGGCGACCGCCGGATCGTCCGGGTCGACCGGCTTGACGATCGCGAAGCGGCCGGGATGGGCGCGTTGCACTTCGACCGCATAGCTGGCGTCGTAGCGGTACATCGAAAAGGCGGAGATGAAGATCGCGCCGTCGACGCCGACCTTGTCCATCGCCGCGACCATCTCTTCGCCCGTGACGTGATCGGGCCAGTTCGGCACGCTGTGCCAAGGCCGCTTCGCGGTGTTCGCCTCATAGGCATGGACCTGGGAATCGATGATCGTCATCGGAAAAGCTCCTCTTTGCCGGGCGAATTTGGCCGTCAAAAGAGCTTCCTGTCCAGAGGGTGCGGGCGCCCGCTTTTGCCGATGCCGGCGGGGAATCGGCCCCGAGAGGGAGAAGCCGCCGCAAGCTGAGGGCGCAGCCCGGACGCGTCGCTTTCGCCCTCGGCCCTGCGGTCAGTCCATCCTGCAGTTGCGGCGCTACGACAAGAGCGTCCGCTCTTTTGCCTCGTTCTCGTTCCTCGGGTCAGAACGGGATTTCGTCGTCGAGGTCGCCCAATGGGCGCGCGCGCGCGACGCCGTTTGGGAGGCCGACCCCTCTTCGCCATAGCCTTCCTCGAAGCTTTCCGTCGCGCCCGGCCCGCCTGTACGCGCCCCGTCGAGCATCGTCAGTTCGCCGCGGAAGCGGCCGAGAACGACCTCCGTCGTATAACGGTCCTGGCCGTCCTTGTCGGTCCATTTGCGGGTTTGCAACGAGCCTTCGAGATAAACCTTCGAACCCTTTTTGAGATATCTCTCGGCGATCTCCACGAGGCGTTCGTTAAAGATGACGACGCGGTGCCATTCGGTGCGCTCCCTCCTTTCGCCCGAGGCCTTGTCGCGCCAGTTCTCGCTCGTCGCGAGCGCGAGCTGTGCGACGCGGGTCCCGTCCTGGGTGCTGCGCAGTTCCGGGTCGCGTCCGAGATTGCCGATGAGGATCACCTTGTTGACGCTGCCAGCCATGGGGTCACCGCCTTGCCCTCGACGTCGCGGACGCCATATTAAAGAAGTTCCGCGAATGTTCCTAACCGAATCTGAGCGCCGAAAATTCGCCGGCAAAGCCTCGCGGCGCATGGCGCACGGCGCCCGGCCGCGGTAATTTCGGCGGCGAGATGGAAGAGATTCGCATCCGCGGCGCGCGCGAGCACAACCTCAAAAACATCGACCTCGACCTGCCGCGCGAGAGGCTCATCGTCATCACCGGCCTTTCCGGTTCGGGGAAATCCTCTCTTGCCTTCGATACGATCTATGCCGAAGGCCAGAGACGCTATGTCGAAAGCCTTTCGGCCTATGCCCGCCAATTTCTCGAGCTGATGCAGAAACCCGAGGTCGAATCGATCGAAGGGCTCTCGCCGGCGATCTCGATCGAGCAGAAAACCACCTCGAAAAATCCGCGCTCGACGGTCGCCACGGTGACCGAGATCTACGATTACATGCGCCTTTTGTGGGCGCGCGTCGGCGTCCCCTATTCGCCGGCGACGGGGTTGCCGATCGTCAGCCAGACCGTCTCGCAGATGGTCGACCGCGTGCTGGCGATGCCGCAAGGGACCCGGCTTTATCTTCTGGCGCCCTTCGCGCGCGCCCGCAAAGGCGAATACAGGAAAGAACTTCAGGACCTCCGGAGGCGCGGCTTCCAGAGAGCCAAGATCGACGGCGCGCTTTTGGACCTCGACGAGGTCCCTCCTCTCAACAAGAACCAGAAGCACGATATAGAGGTGGTCGTCGATCGCCTCGTCGCCGGGGGCGAGTTCGGCAACCGGCTTGCCGATTCGATCGAGACCGCGCTCGCCCTCGCCGACGGCATCGCCATCGCCGAAAACGCGGATACGGGCGAGAGAACGATCTTTTCGGCAAAGTTCGCCTGCCCCGTTTCCGGCTTTACCATACCCGAGATCGAGCCGAGGCTTTTTTCCTTCAACGCGCCGGCCGGGGCTTGTCCCGCCTGCGACGGGATCGGGCAGAAACTTTATTTCGATCCGGCTCTGGTCGTCCCGGACGAGGAAAAAAGCCTTGCCGAAGGCGCCGTCTCGCCCTGGGCGCATTCGAGTTCGCCTTATTACATGCAGGCTTTGCAAAGTCTCGCGCGCCAGTTCAAGGCGGAGATGACGACCCCTTGGCGCGAACTGCCGGAAGCCTTCCGCCGCCTCGTGCTTTGGGGCTCGGGCGGCGAAATCGTCACCATGGCTTATGACGACGGCTTGCGCAGATACAAGACCGAACGGCCTTTCGAAGGGGTCCTCGCCAACCTCGAACGGCGTTTGCGCGAAACGGATAGCGTTTGGTTGCGCGAGGAACTGGGGCGCTACCAGAATGCCCGCGCCTGCGAAATCTGCAACGGCGACCGCCTCAAACCCGAAGCCCTTGCGGTCAAGATCGGGCAGCGGAACATCAGCGAAGTCGCGCGTCTTTCGATCGCCGAAGCCGCGACCTGGTTTGCCGGGATCGCCTCTGTTCTCGGTCAGAAAGAGCGCGAGATTGCCGAGCGCATCTTGAAAGAGATCAACGCCCGGCTCGGCTTTTTGCAAAATGTCGGGCTCGAATATCTGACCCTCGCGCGCGCTTCGGCCACCCTTTCGGGAGGCGAAAGCCAGAGGATCCGGTTGGCCTCACAGATCGGCTCCGGCCTCGTCGGCGTGCTTTACGTCCTCGACGAGCCTTCGATCGGCCTTCATCAGCGCGACAACGCAAGGCTTCTTCTGACCTTGAAACGCTTGCGAGACCTCGGCAATACGGTGATCGTCGTCGAGCACGACGAAGAGGCAATCCTTTCCGCCGATTGGGTCGTCGATATGGGACCCGGCGCCGGCAGCCACGGCGGCGAGGTGGTGGCCGAAGGCAGCCCCGAAACGGTGAAAGGGAACCCCCGCAGCATCACCGCCGATTATCTGTCCGGGCGCCGCCAGATCCCGGTTCCGCAGATGAGGCGAGCCGGCTACCCCCGCCAGATCCTGCGCATCCGCGGCGCCCGAGGCTACAATCTCAAAAACATCACCGCCGAGATCCCTCTCGGCACCTTCTGTTGCGTTACCGGCGTCTCGGGCGGCGGCAAATCGACCCTCGTCGTCGAAACCCTTTATAAGGCTCTCGCCAAAGAGCTGCATAAGGCGCGCGCGCTTCCCGCCCCTTTCGAAGGGATCGAAGGGGTCGAATTTCTCGACAAGATCGTCGATATCGACCAGTCGCCGATCGGGCGCACGCCGCGCTCGAACCCGGCAACCTATACCGGGGCTTTTGCGCCGATACGCGATTGGTTTGCGGGGCTCCCCGAAGCGAAAGCGCGCGGTTACGCGGCCGGGCGTTTTTCCTTCAATGTCAAAGGCGGGCGTTGCGAAGCCTGCCAGGGAGACGGCGTCATCAAGATCGAGATGCACTTTCTCCCCGATGTCTATGTCGAATGCGACGAGTGCAAAGGGCGCCGTTACAACCGCGAGACGCTCGAGGTCTTGTTCCGCGGCAAAAGCATTGCCGACGTTCTCGCCATGACGGTCGAGGAAGGCGCGCGGTTTTTTGCCGCGGTTCCGGCGATACGCGAGAAGCTTTCGACCCTCGAACGGGTCGGCATGGGCTACATCAAGATCGGCCAGCCCGCGACCACCCTTTCCGGGGGCGAGGCGCAGCGCGTCAAGCTGTCGAAAGAGCTTTCCCGGCGCGCGACCGGGCGCACGCTTTACATCCTCGACGAACCGACGACCGGGCTTCATTTCGAGGACGTCAAAAAGCTTCTCGATGTCTTGCACGCCCTCGTCAGGGCGGGAAATACGGTCGTCGTCATCGAGCACAATCTCGAGGTCGTCAAGACCGCCGATTGGATCATCGATCTCGGTCCCGAAGGGGGCGACGGCGGAGGGCGCATCGTCGCCGCCGGAACCCCGGAGGAGATCGCCGAGTGCGAGGAAAGTTATACGGGGCGGTATCTGCGCCCTCAGCTGGCGCGGCGCCCTCCGCGCCGGCGGGTCGGGTAAGCCTTTCTGCATCCTTGGCGAAGGCGCAAGGATGCCCTTCCTTCTCGTCGCCCCTTGCGGCTTACGGCCGGCTTGAGCCGCAACGCAGCCCCTGTCCAGTGTGAGAAATGCGGGTTATGCTCGCTCGAGGCGCCAAAGCGCTGAGGGGTTTTGCGCGCCCCGGCCTTTTGGGGCTGCCGGCCGCTTTTATGGGAGGGACACATGAAAGGCCGGGTTCGGCTTAAGCCGAAGGCGCTTTTGCGAGCCTTTTGCTGCGGCCTTTCCCTCGCCTTCGCCTTGCCCGCCGTTCCGGGGAGCGCTGCGGCCGCCGAGAAGCTTGTCCTGCAACTCTCCGGCCCTCGGCAGTTCCGTTTTGCCGGTTATTACGCGGCGCTTTGGCAAGGCTTCTACCGCAAGGCGGGCCTCGACGTCGCGATCCGGCCCGGAAGTGTGGGCGGCGCGGCCACGCCGATCGATCCCGTGCGCGAGGTCGTCGAAGGGCGCGCGCAATTCGGCATAGGCGGATCGGACCTTCTCGTGCGCGCCTCCGAGGGCCTGCCTCTTCTTCTCCTGGCGCCGGTTTTCCAGGAAAGCGCGGCCCGCGTCTATTACCGCGCCGACACCGATTTTTCCTCTCCCGTGGCGTTGTGGAGCGCGACCATCGGGCGCCTTCCCGCAAGCAGTTTTCTCGATCTCGAACTCAAAAGCGCGCTCCGGGCCGAAGGGATCGACGCCGACAAACTGCGCGCCCGCGCCATCAAGCGGGGCGAAGCGCTTGGAGAGCTGCAAGAGAAAAAGATCGACGCCGCGATCGCTTCGGCCTGGAACTTGCCGTGGCAGGCAAAGGACCGCGGGGTTGCGCTCAAATCTTTCGATCCCGCGGATTATCGCGTCGCCTTTTACGGCGACAGCCTTTTTACCGTTGCTCCTTGGGCCGAGGCCAATGGGCAGACGACGAAGCGCTTTCGCGCGGCTTCGCTGGAAGGCTGGGCTTATGCCTTGAAACATCCGCAAGCGATCGCAAAACGCCTGACGCAAAACCCGCCGGCGGCTTCCGGCAAAGCGGGCGCCCCTGGCGGCGGCTTCGATTTTGCCGTTTATCAGGCCGCTCTGGCGCAAAAGCTTTCGGCCTACCCGGCCATTCCTCTCGGCCACTCGAACCCGCATCGGTGGCGCCGAATCGAGGAAAATCTCGCGCGCTCCGGGGCGATCCTGCGCCCGGTCGCTCTCGGCGGTTTTCTCTATCAGGGTGAGGCGGCGGCCGCCGAGGGCAACGGAGAGTTTGGCCTCGTCATTCTCGGCGCCGCGCTTCTTTTCCTCCTCGCCCTTGCGCTTTTCCTCGTTGCCCGCCGTCGGCCCGCTTTTCTCCCGCCTGCGCTTGCCCGCCGTTTCGAAGAAAGGCAGCGCGAGCAAGGCCTTGCGCGCAACGCAGTTCAGATCGGGGCCGAACTTTCGGAGATCGCCGAGCGAATCGCCGCGCCTCTCGACCGGTTCGTTCGCGAAGCCGCCGCGGAACCCCATCTGGCGCGCCTTCGCGAAACCGCAGGCGGGGGGGTGGAGCGCCTGCGCGCTCTGATCCGGCGCCTTTCGGCCTTTCACGAACCGGTGCGGCCGGAGCCGGAGCCGAGCAATCTCAATGCCGCGCTTACCCCTCTCGTCGCCGCCATACGCCACAGGATTCCGGCGGGGATGAGCTGCCGCTTGTCTCTGGTGCCGGAACCCTGGCTTTGCGAGGCCGACGCAGAGGCCGTGGCGCAATCGGTGCTCGATCTGGCCGTGGCTGCGGCGGCGGAGATGAAAGAGGGCGGCGAGATCATCCTCGGCACGCGTCAGTTCGCCATCGACCGGAAGACCGCGAAGGAATGGCCGGGAAGTGCGCCCGGCGACTATGTCCGCGTCACGGTTCGCGACAACGGCCCCGGCCTTTCGCCGGAAAGGTTCGAAGGCGTCTTCGACTGGGAGGTGACGACCAGGCCGGCGGCGGCCGCGGCGGCCGACATGGCGCGCCGCCGGGGCGGCTTTGCCCGGGTCGAAACCGCCGAAGGGGTCGGCACCGCCGTCCACCTTTATTTCCGCAAAAGCGCGAAAGAGGCTTCTCCTCCGCAAAGCCCGGCGGCCAAAGCCGCGGAATAGAGAAGGCGCCGGCGTAAAAGCGCGCGAAGCTTGGCGCCCACACCCCTTCGCGGGGGCGGGGGTTGCCGAATGAAACGAGAGGCGCCAACTTCCGTCCATGTGCGGACGCGCCCGTCTCACTTCCGACGTCAGCGAACTGAAACGCATCTTTTCGGTCCCGCCGGAAAGCCCCGCCCCCAATTTCGCCGCCAATTGGAACGCCGCACCGGGGCAGGATCTTCCCGTCTTGCGCGCCCTTCGCGAGGAGGGGATGCGCCGCCTCGATCTCGCGCGCTGGGGGCTCGTGCCGTTCTGGGCAAAGGACCCTAAACCCGGCTATTCGACTTTCAACGCCAAAGCCGAAAGCCTTTCGGAGAAACCCGCCTTTCGCGCAGCCTTCCGGCGGCGGCGCTGCATCGTCCCCTTCGACGGCTTTTACGAATGGAAGAAATCGGGGCGCGAAAAGGAGCCTTATGCGATCGCCCATGCCGACGGGTCTCTTCTCGCCATGGCCGGGCTTTGGGAAAGCTGGCGCTCGCCGCAAGGAGAGACCCTCAAAAGCTTTGCCGTCGTGACCACGGCGGCAAACGCTCTTCTCGTCGAACTTCACGACCGCATGCCGGTCATCCTCGACAAGCAGGCCTGGGGGCTTTGGCTTGGCGAGGAGCCGGCCGGGGAAGAAGAGCTCAAATCGCTCCTTGTTCCCTACCCGGACGAAAGACTGCGGATGTGGCGGGTTTCACGGAAGGTTGGAAATATTCGCAACAACGACCCTTCTCTCGTTGCGCCGCTCGCGCTTGTCGGTTAGGAACGAGCCCCCTCGGCGCTTTGTGGGGATCACGACAATGGTGGAAAGCGGGGTTCTCGAAGCCTATCTCGACGATGTTTTATGGGAGGCGGCGATCCCCGAGCTTCCTCGGCGCAGCCGCGGCAAGGTGCGCGACAATTACGATCTTGCGGGCGGGCGGCGCCTTCTGATCGCCACCGACCGCTTGAGCGCGTTCGACCGGGTTCTGACGGCGATCCCTCTCAAAGGCCTGGTTTTGACCGAGCTCTCCCTTTTCTGGTTCGAGGCGAGCGCCGATCTCGCCCCCAACCACGTGATCGAACGCCCCGATCCCAATGTCCTTCTTTGCCGCAGGGTCGAGATCCTGCCGGTCGAGATCGTGGTGCGCGATTACCTTGCCGGAAGCACGGCGACCTCGCTTTGGACCCTTTACAAAGGAGGGCGAAGGGAGATGTACGGCCACCGCCTTCCCGACGGTTTGAGAGAAAACGAAAAGCTGCCGCAGACCCTCATCACGCCGACGACAAAGGCGGGCGAGGACGCTCATGACGAGCCTCTCGACGGCGCGCGCATCCTCGAGGAGGGCCTTCTTTCGCGCCCATTGTGGGAGGAGGTTTCGAGCCGCGCCCTTGCTCTCTTCGCGCGCGGGCGGAAGATGGCGCGCGAAAGGGGCCTCATCCTTGCCGACACCAAATACGAGTTCGGCCTCGACGAGGAAGGCCGGCTTCTTCTTGCCGACGAGATCCACACTCCCGACAGCAGCCGTTATTGGCTTCTCGAAAGCTACGAGAAGCGTTTCGCCAAAGGCGAGCGTCCGGAAAGCCTCGACAAGGATCTGGTGCGCAACTGGGTGGCGGGGCGTTGCGACCCTTACCGCGAGAACATCCCGGCGATCCCGCGCGAGGTCATCCTCGAAGCCGCGCGCGCCTATATCGCCGCCTGCGAGCAAATCACCGCAAAGCCGTTTGTCGCGCCGCCGCACGAGGCGCCGGTGCTGGAGCGCATCCGCGCCA
>JAJYIC010000010.1:10862-12142 GCA_021790295.1 Pseudomonadota bacterium
GCTTTTTTTGAAGGCGCCTCTTCCGGGCTTGGCAAAAGCCGCCGCGAAGCCTGTTTCCCAGGGGCAACAGCGCCGTTATAGTCTCTCACCCGATGCCGGCGCAGTCGAGGATAGCGATGGCGTGCCGTTTTCTTGCCCTCCTTTTGGCGAGCTTTGTTGCTTTTGCCGCCTTGCCCGATGCGGGGCGGGCAAACGCATTTGTCGACGCCGCCGGGCGCCGCGTGGTTCTGCCGGCGCGGATCGAAACGGTGATGGCGGCGAACGAAGCCGCCGCCGTATTTGTCTTCGCCCTTGCTCCGCAAAAGCTTGCCGGCTGGCCGCGGCCTTTGCGCGCGGGGGCGCGCGCCTACCTTCCGGCGAAATTCGCCGCTTTGCCGGTCACCGGCGCCTTGACCGGCGGCAAGCGTTCAGGAAGCGCCGTCGCGGTCGCCCGTTTCCATCCCGATCTGATCATCGATTGGGGAAGGCCGACTCGCAAACGCGCTGCGCTGGCGGAGCGCATCGAGCGGGAAACCCATGTTCCCACCATCCTTCTCGACGAGGATATCGAAGAAACTCCTTCGCAGTTGCGGCGCGTCGGCCTTTTGATCGGCGCCGTCAACGCGCATGGCCTTCACCTCGCGCGCCAGGCGGCCGACATGATCAACGGCTTGCGCGGGACCCTTCTGACGCGCCCGCCATCGCAAAGGCCGAGGGTCTATTTCGGGCTCGGCGCGGACGGACTTTCGACCGGGCTCGCCCGCTCCCCGGCAAACGCGGTCATCGACGAGGCGGGAGCAATCGATGTCGCGGCGCGCCTCGGGCGCGGCAGGGTGAAGCGGATCACGCAGGCCGAGCTTTTGCATTGGAACCCCTCGATCATCATCGCCGCGCGCAAAAGCTTTTACCGTGCCTTGAAGAGTGACCCCGCCTTTCAAGGTCTCGCCGCCGTTCGCGCCGGCCGCGTCTATCTCGCGCCCGATAAGCCTTTCGGCTGGCTCAACCGGCCGAACGGGATCAACCGCCTGATCGGCCTCGATTGGCTTTCGGCGCTTTTCTACCCACAGAAATACGGCGAGGATTTCCCTTCGAGCGCGCGGCGCTTTTACGAGAAATTCTATCAGGTGAAACTCTCCGACAAGGCGCTCTCGGCTTTGTTGCGCGGAGCCGGGGCGCGCCGCCTCAAGCCAAAGACCGCGGGAAACCTTCCGCCGGGGGTCGGCGCCGGTCCTCTTCCCGAGCCGCAACCGGGGGGCAGTGCGCCTTTGCCGCCGGGCGCCATGCCCCCCGGCGGCGGACTT
>JAJYIC010000010.1:12152-19161 GCA_021790295.1 Pseudomonadota bacterium
ACCCCGGAAAGATGCCGTCCTATTAGAGGCGCGTCTTGGGGCGCCGGCTCAGCCTCCGTTTTCGGCGGCGGCTTTCGGGCGCCAGCGCAAGACCGGATGGCGCGCCGCGGCGACTTCGTCGAACCGGCGGCGCGGAGCAAGGCGCGGCGCCTCATGAAAAAACGCCGCCTCTCCGGCCCTTGCCTTTTGCGCGAGCGCTTCGAGAGAGGCGACGAACGCGTCGAGCGAAGCCTTGCTTTCGGTTTCCGTCGGCTCGATCAGCATCGCGCCCTTAACGACGAGAGGAAAATAGACCGTCATCGGGTGGAAGCCTTCGTCGATCATCGCCTTGGCGAAAGCGAGGGTCGAAACGCCTGTCCCTTCGAGAAAACGATCATCGAACAAGACCTCGTGCATCGACATCCCGGGGAAGGAAAGCGAGAGCGTTCCTTCGAGCCGGGTGCGCAGGTAATTGGCGTTGAGGACCGCGTCTTCCGCCGCCCCTTTGAGCCCGTCCGCGCCAAGGCTCATCAGATAGGCGAGGGCGCGCACGAAAGTGCCGAACTGGCCGTGAAATCCTTTGATCCGGCCGATCGATTGGGCGGCCGGCGGCGAGCGTCCTTCGCGAAGGCAAAGCCCCTTTTCGCCGTGTACCAGCCAGGGCAAAGGGGCAAAAGGGGCAAGAGCGGCCGAAAGCGCCACGGGGCCGCTTCCCGGACCGCCGCCGCCGTGCGGGGTGGAAAAGGTCTTGTGCAGGTTCAGATGCATGCAGTCGATGCCGAGATCGCCCGGCCGCACGCGCCCGAGAAGGGCGTTGAAATTGGCCCCGTCGCAATAAAAAAAGGCGCCGGCGCGATGGAGGGCCTCGGCGATCTCGCAAATTTCGTCCTCGAAAAGCCCGCAAGTGTTGGGATTGGTCAGCATCAAGGCGGCGACGTCGGCGCCGAGACGGCGTTCGAGTTCCTCAAGGTCGAGGCGCCCTTTTTCGTTCGATGGCACCGCCTCGATCTCATAACCGCAGGTCGCCGCAGAAGCCGGGTTTGTGCCATGCGCCGACGCCGCGACGAGAACGCGGCGCCGCTCTTCGCCCCTCGATTCGAGCGCGGCCTTGATCGTCATCATCCCGCAAAGTTCGCCATGCGCCCCGGCGCCGGGGCTGAGAGCGATCGCCGGCATGCCGGTCAAAACCTCGAGCCAGTGCGCGAGATCCTCGATCACTTGGAGCGCGCCCTTGATGGTTGCCGCCGGCTGCAACGGGTGTATTTCGGCAAATCCGTCGAGGCGCGCCACCCTTTCGTTCGCCCGCGGATTGTATTTCATAGTGCAGGAGCCCAAAGGGTAAAGCCCGCAGTCGATCGCATAGTTCTTTTGCGAAAGGCGGGTGAAGTGGCGCACCACCTGCGGCTCGCTGAGGCCGGGAAGGCCGATGGGCGCCTTGCGTTCGAGGCTTCCTAGGCGGTCGGCAAAGGCCTCGACCGGCGGCAGATCGACCCCCGACAAGTCGGGAGAGCCTTGTTCGAAAAGAAGTTCCTCTTCGAGGACGAGGCCGCGATGGCCGCTCGTCGTCGCCTCGGGCGCCTTCCTCGTCGCGCTCGTCGTCCCTGGGGGCGCGCTTTCTTTTGCGCTTGCGCTCACCGCGCGACTCCAATCGCTCATCTCAAAACCTCCATGAGCCCCTCTTCGAGCCGCCTCATGTCTTCCTCGCTTGCGGTTTCGGTTGCCGCCACGATCATCAGATCGGCAAGTTCGGTTCGCCCGGGATAAAGGCGGCTTGCCGGAACGCCGCCCAAAATCCCCTTTTGCGCAAGCGCCTCGACGACCCCTTCGGCCGGCGCCGGCAGGCAGAGGGTGAATTCGTTGAAAAAGGCCCGGTTCAAGACTCGGACGCCCGACAGGCGGGAAAGGCGCAAGGAAAGCGCGACCGCCTTTTGATGATTGAGCCGGGCAAGCGCCTTCAACCCTTTCTCGCCCAAAAGGGCGAGATGGATCGTAAAGGCGAGGGCGCATAATCCCGCATTGGTGCAGATGTTGCTCGTCGCCTTCTCGCGCCTGATGTGCTGCTCGCGCGCCGAAAGCGTCAAAACGAAACCGCGCCGGCCTTCGGCATCGACGCTCTGCCCGACAAGACGCCCCGGCATCTGCCGCATGAAACGCTCGCGCGTGGCAAAAAGACCGAGATGAGGCCCGCCGAAAGAAAGCGGGTTGCCGAGAGACTGGCCTTCGCCCGCGACGATGTCGGCGCCCATCTCGCCCGGCGGGCGGACGAGGCCCAAAGAAAGGATCTCGTTGACGACGACGAGACAAAGGGCGCCCTTGTCGCGGCAGGCTCGCGCGAGAGCGGAGAGTTCGGAGAGTTCGCCCCAGAAATCCGGGTTCTGGACGACGACCGAGGCGGTGTCGCGGTCGATGAGAGAGGCCAGATCCTCGCCCTTTTGCGGCGCCGGATCTTTGGCTTCGACGGCAAAGCCGACAAAACGCCCGTAGGTTTCGACGACCTCGCGGTAATGCGGGTGAAGGCCGCCCGAGAGGATCGTCTTTTTGCGCCCCGTCAGGCGGTTCGCCATCATCACCCCTTCGGCGCAAGCGGTGGCGCCGTCATAAAGGGAGGCGTTGGCGACCTCCATCCCCGTCAGAAGCGCGACAAAGGTCTGGAACTCGAACAGGGATTGCAAAGTGCCCTGGGCGATTTCCGGCTGGTAGGGAGTGTAAGAGGTGAGAAATTCGCCGCGCTGGATGAGCGAGTCGACCGCGGCCGGCAGGTGATGGCGATAAGCGCCGGCGCCGAGAAAAAAGGGCGCCGAAGAGGCGCTGACGTTTTTTGCCGCCAACGCCCTAAGGCGCCGCTCGACCTCCATTTCCGAAAGCCCCAGAGGGAGATCGAGAAGGCCTTCGCGGCGCGCCTTTTGCGGCACTTCGGCATAAAGCGCCTCGATCGAAGGGACGCCGATCGCCGCCAGCATCAGGCGGCGATCGCTTTCGCTGAGCGGCGCATAACGCATCAGGGCTTCTCCTCGATAAAGCGCTTGTAGGCGGCCTCGTCCATCAAGGCTTCGAATTCCTGGGGGTCGTCGGGGCGCAGTTTGAAAACCCACCCCTCGCCTTCGGGATCGGCGTTGACCTTCGCGGGGTCTGCGGAAAGCGCCTCGTTGGTTTCGATAATTTCGCCCGAAAGCGGCGCGTAAACCTCGCTTGCCGCCTTGACCGATTCGACCGTCGCCGCCTCTTTGCCTTTCTCGACGCGGCGCCCCTTGAGGGGAAGCTCGACATAGACGACATCGCCCAATTGCGCCTGCGCGTAGTCGGTTATGCCGACCACATAGATTTCGCCATCGCGGCGGACCCATTCGTGTTCGGCGGAAAAGCGGCGCTGCGTCATCGGTCGGCTCCTTGTCTCTGGGCGGTTTCAGCCGCGATAGTGGCGGGAGGGAAGAAAGGGGAGAGGCGCGACAACAGCCGGGCGCCCTTCGCCGCGGATCAGAAGCTCTACTTGCGTTCCGGCGGCGGCATAAGCGCTTTCGAGGTAGCCCATCGCCACGGGGGCAGCGAGAGAAGGGGCAAAACCGCCGCTTGTCACCCGGCCGATCGCGCGCCCTCCGGGTTCGCTGACGGGCGTGCCTTCGCGCGCGATGGCCCGGCCTTGCGGGGAGATCCCGACGCGCCGTCGCGGCGCTCCTTCGGCCAGTTCTTTGAGGATGCGCCCCGCTCCGGCAAAACCGCCTTCTTGTCGCCGCCTTTTGCCGATGGTCCAGGCAAGAGAGGCTTCGACCGGGCTTGTCCCCTCGTCGAGATCCTGACCGTAAAGCGGCAGGCCCGCTTCGAGCCGCAGCGAATCGCGCGCGCCAAGGCCGATAGGCTCGACTTCGGGTTCGGCGAGAAGCCTTTCGGCAAGCCCCGGGGCCGCTTCGGCGCGAAGCGAAATCTCGAACCCGTCTTCGCCCGTATAACCCGAGCGGCCGACAAGGCAGTTCTCGCCCAAAAGGGCGATCTCGGCCGCGGCCATAAAGGGCAGGCGTTCGATCCCTGGGAGAAGGCGAGAGAGAACCGCGGCCGAAGAGGGGCCTTGGAGGGCGAGAAGCGCGCGCTCCTTAAGGAGCGCGACTTCTGCCGCCCCTTCGAGGCGTTCGGCGAGAAAGGCGTAGTCGCTTTTCTTGCGCGCGGCGTTGACGACGAGAAAAAGCCCGTCCTCTTTGCGCGTCACGATCAGGTCGTCGAGGATCCCGCCCTCTTCGGAGAGAAGGAGCGTATAGCGCATCCGCAATGGCGCAAGTGCGGCGATCTCGCCCGGAACGAGCCTTTCCAAAGCGCGCTCGGGAGCGGCCCCGCAAAGGCGGATCTGGCCCATATGCGAGACGTCGAAAAGCCCCGCCTTGGCGCGGGTATGAAGATGTTCGGCAAGGATGCCCCGGGCATAGTGAAGGGGCATCTCATAGCCGGCAAAGGCCACCATGCGCGCGCCGAGACGCGCGTGCAAAGGATAAAGGGCTGTTCGTTCGAGCGCCGCGTCGGGGGCCACCGTCCTCTCCGGCAGAGGGACGCCAAAGCGTCCGCTTTCTGCCCCCTCTGTCGCGGACCCTGAGAGATTCGCCGCTTGCGCCCCAAAAGGCGCACACGGTTTACTCCTTCGGTGAGCGGGAAGGTCCCGCTACTTTCCAGAGCGCCCTTGCGCCTGCAGTCCTTTTGCCTGAGAGTTTCCGGGGCGGTTGCTCCTTCGGCGCCGCGCTTTTCGCGCGGCCTCTCCTGCAGGCGTGCACACGGCACCCCTTTCTAGCACCGTCCGGGGCCTCATGCCAAGACGCCGCGGCTTTTAGCGACCGCGGAAATGACGGTAGAAGTCGACGACTTCGGGGCTTTGCTGAAAGCCGAGGTCGAGCGAAAGCGCGCTCCCTTTCCTGCCGTCGAGAGGGATCGCCTCTTCGATCCGGTCGGAAACCCCGGCCCGTCTCTTTCCCGGAGGAAAGACGATGTGGACGCGGAAGGGATGTTTCGAAAGGATCGACCCCTTGGGCCCGACCACGGAGGTGAAATAGTCGAAATCGACGGCGTTCCCTTTGGCCTTCGGACCCTTTTCGCCGATGACGATGACACGCAGCTTCATGCGCACGCCGCCTTCGAGGTAACGGCACCTGCCGTCGACTTCGCTCAGGATCCCGTAAAAGGCGACGTTTTTCGGTTTTGCCGCGCGGCCCTCGGCGAACACGGCCGTGTTGGCGAGAGGACGCAGGATGAGGGCCTCAGGGCAGGCCTCTTTTGGTTTGCTCCCCGTCCAGGGAAGCCAACCCCAACTGCAGCCGGCGAGCGCCAAAAGCGCCGCCGGCGCGAGAAAGCGCAAAGCTCTCATCAAGACCGTCACAGCTTTTTGTGGGTGCCGTCGCAAAAGGGCTTGGAGGAGGTCGATTTGCAGCCGCAAAGCCATGCCTCCCCGCTTTTCGCTGCTTTGAACAAAACCGGGGAAAGCCCGAAAGCCTTGTGCGAGCCGTCGCAAAACGGCTGCGTCTTGCTGCGCCCGCAGGCGCACCAGGCGTAGTCCTTGCCGCTTTCGAGTTCGACTCGGTAAGGCGCTTTTTGCGCCGGGATCGGCTGGTTCATCCTCGCAGTCCTGGCCCCTTGCCGCCGCGCTTGCTAGGCTCTCCCCCGTTGCGGCGCATTGCGGCGCGGACTTTATGCGAGCGGCAGCCTGCACACAAGCCGGCAAACGCGCCTGCGGAGAGGAAAGAGGAACGGCGGAACAAGGCTTATGGCGGTCTATACCGACGTCGCCGACGACGAGCTCAAAGCCTTTGTCGGCGAATACGACATCGGCGAGGTGCTCGCCTGCAAAGGGATCGCCGAAGGGGTGGAAAACTCGAATTTCCTCCTGACGACCGAGCACGGCAATTTCATCCTCACCCTTTACGAAAAGCGCGTCGCGCTCGCCGATCTGCCGTTTTTTATCGCCTTGATGGAGCATCTGGCGCGTCTCGGGGTCGCCTGCCCGACGCCGCTACGCGGGCGCGACGGCGTCGCCTTGCGCCGCCTTTGCGCCCGCCCGGCGGCGATCGTGACCTTTCTTCCCGGGATGTGGCCGCGGCGAATCCTGCCCTTTCATTGCGCCGCGCTCGGCCGGGTGCTCGCTCTTTTGCACTGCGCCGGCGCCTCCTTTGCCTTGTCGAGAGAAAACGACCTTTCGCTTTCGGGCTGGAAAAGCCTTCTCCTCTCTTGCCGCGAGCGTGCGGGCGAGGTCGCGCCGGGACTTTCGGGCGAACTGGAAAAAGAGCTTCTCGCCCTTGAAGCGGCCTGGCCCAAGGATCTGCCGAAAGGCGTCATCCACGGCGATCTTTTCCCCGACAACGTGTTCTTTCACGGCCGCGAGGTTTCGGGCCTTATCGATTTCTATTTCGCCTGCACGGATTTTCTCGCCTACGATCTTTCGGTCTGCCTCAACGCCTGGTGTTTCGAGGAGGACGGAAGCCTCAACGTCACCAAGGCGCGCCTTTTTATCGAAGGCTATCGCGGGGTGCGCCCGCTTTTGCGCGAGGAACTCGAGGCGCTCCCCACCCTCGCGCGCGGGAGCGCCTTCCGCTTTCTCCTGACCCGGCTTTTCGATTGGCTTCAAGGCTCGCAAGGAGCGCTCGTCCGCCTCAAAGACCCTCTCGAATTTTTGCAAAGGCTGCGCTTTCACCGTAGCGCCCGCGGCCCTTCCGCTTATGGCGTCGAACCCTGAAACGGGCGGGAGCGTCGCCATTTTTACCGACGGCGCCTGCAGCGGCAATCCGGGGCCCGGCGGGTGGGCGGCGATCCTCAGATATGGCGGCGTCGAAAAGGAGATTTCGGGCGTTGCCGCCGAGACCACCAACAACAGGATGGAGCCGGAAGCCGCGAGCGAAGGGCGCGAAGCCCCCAAAAGGCCGTGACGGGGCCCGCGTTGTACCGACAGCCGTTATCTGCGCGACGGGATCACCCTCTATATAGAGCGCTGGAAGGCGCGCGGCTGGCGCACCGCCGGCGGAAGCCCGGTCAAGAATGTCGATCTCTGGCAGCGCCTTCTGCGAGC
>JAJYIC010000285.1 GCA_021790295.1 Pseudomonadota bacterium
GCAAAGGACGCTCATGCCGCGCTTTCCGGCGGCCACAGAAAGGCCGCCCCGCGCACCCCGCTCGCGGCGCCGTAAACGGGCGGCAGGATCTCTGTGTCGACAAAATCGGAAAAGACGTGGCGCGGCAGCAATGGCGGAACGCGTTCGTAAAAGAGGGCGATCTCCGAGAGGCCTCCGCCCAAAACGATGACCTGCGGATCGAGGAGATTGACGACCGCGGCGAGAGCGCGCGCAAGCCGTTCGGCATAGCGTTCGAGAGTGGCGCGGCAGGCCTCCTCTCCCTTGCGAGAGGCCGCGGCAATCTCCTGCGGGGAAAGGCTTTCCCCGCCGTGGCGGCGGTGGTCGGCGGCGAGCGCCGGGCCCGAAAGAAAGGTCTCGACGCATCCCCGCCGCCCGCACCAGCAAAGAGGTCCCGGGATCTCGTCGGGGGTCGGGGAGGGCAAAGGATTGTGACCCCATTCCCCGGCAATGGCGTTCAGCCCGGCAAGGACTCTCCCGCCGATGACGACGCCGCCGCCGACGCCGGTTCCGAGGATGACGCCGAAAACCGTCTCCCTGCCTTTGCCGGCGCCGCCCTCAGCTTCGGAAAGGGCAAAACAGTTGGCGTCGTTCATCAGCCGCAGCGGCCGTTCCAACGCCTCTTCGAGGTCCTCCTTTAAAGGCCTGCCGATAAGGCAGGTCGAATTGGCGCCTTTGACGAGGCCGGTTCGGGGCGAGATGGCGCCGGGGATGCCGACGCCGACCGGGGCTTTAATGAGAAGCTCGCGTTCGATCGCGCCAACGAGATCGACGATCGCCGCAACGGTTAGGGAGTAGTCTCCAACTGGGGTCGCAACGCGCCGGGAAAGAGCCACCCTTCCGTCACGATCGAGCGCGGCCGCTTCGATCTTGGTGCCGCCGAGGTCGATCCCGATGCGAAATCCCGACCCCATCTCAAGTCTCTTTCCCGGCGCCGGATGGCGGCGGGATTCTAGCGGCGGCCGGGGGCCGGGGTCCATCTCATTCGGTTCGACGCCGGCGGCTTGTCTTTGGCCGGTCAGGCTTCCGGGAATCGCACGGCGGCAATCGGCGGCAGGCGCGCCTCGGCCATTCGCCACGAGTCGCCGCTGTTCTCGGAAATCCACAATCCTCCGCTGGTCGAGCCGAAAACGAGCGTTTGCCCGCTCTCGTCGACGGCGAGGGCGTGGCGCCAGACGAGGTCATAGGCATGGCGCTGCGGCAGACCTTCGCTCAGGACCTCGAAGCTCTTGCCGCCGTCGCGGGTGCGCGCCACCACCAGCTTGCCGTCGACGGGGATGCGCTTCTCGTCCTTGATCGCGGGGACGAACCACGCCGTCAACGGATCGCGCGGATGGGCGGCGACGGCAAAGCCGAATTTGGAAGGCCGGATAGCCGTCACCTCGCCCCAGTTGGCTCCGCCGTCCTCGGAACGGAACACCCCGTTGTGATGCTGGCACCAGAGGATTTCCGGATGGGCGGCGCAGCGCGCCAGGCGATGGATGTCCTGGGTGATCGGGTCCTCGCGCCGTTCGGGCGGCATATATTCGTTGACCATGCCGCGGTTGATGAGCCGCCAGCTGAGCCCGGCATCCCCGCTCGCCCACAGGCCCCCGGTCGAGACCCCGAGCCGTACATCGGCAGGGTCGCGCGGATCGATGAGAACCGAATTGATGCCCGGCTGTTCCCCGGCGACCCCCATCCACTGCCGCCGCTCCGGCATCCGCCACAGCGCGTCGTTGAGAGCCCAGGAGGCGCCGCCGTCATGGCTGCAAAAAAGCCCTCCGGGGATGGTCCCCGCCCAAAGCCGTCCGGGAACGCCGCCCGTTTCGATGACCCAGATCTGGCCAAGAGACCAGGAATGCGGATCCTCGTCGGCGCTGTTCGGCTCCGGCGGCTTTGGCGGCTTTGGCGGAAAGGCTGGCGCCGCAAGTTCGCCCCAATCGCCCGCCCGGTCGCGGCGCCACAGCTTCGCGCCGAAATGCCCGAGATCGAGCGCGGCGTACAAACTGCCGTTCGCTTCAGCCAGGATCGCGGAAACCGGATCGCCGAGAAATTGCACGTCGACGATCTCCCACGCCCCGCCGCGGCGCGCAAACTCGAACAACCCTTTGCGGGTTCCGACATGAAACCGCTCCGCCATCCTCACCCTCCTCACCCCCCCGACAGGGCCTGAAACACATAAATCCGATCGCGCGCGCCGACCGAGTCGCCGAGCCCCTTACGGTCGCTGACCGGTCGCCCGTTGACGTAAAGGGCGACGTGACGGCGCAAAGCTCCTTGGTCGTCGAGGACATACCCTCTGAGCGCGGGTTGAACGGCGAAAGCGGCGGCAAGCGCCTCTCCTACCGTGGCTCCTTCGACCTCCATGGCAGGCGCGGCGAGAAAGCGCCGGAGCGCCGGGGTGAAAGCAATCTTCGGCAAAAGCGTTCTCCCGCCGGCGCCCTGAGATCGGCCCTCACTCAGCCACATAAACCATCCATAAAACGCCGAAGCGGTCGGCCGCCATGCCAAAGCTCGGCGAAAAGAAGGTCTTCCCGAGCGGCATCCGCACCTCCCCGGCCTCGGCGAGGGAGGCGAAAAGGCGTTCGGCTTCGGCCTCGTTCGCCACCGTGAGCGGAAGGGCAAACCCTTCGAAGCGAGGCCGGCCGGAGCAGCGACCGTCCGAAGCCATGATCACGCTGTCGCCGATGCGAAGCTCCGCATGCATCACCTTTTCGCCGCAGTCCGGCGGGCCGGCGGCGGGTTCGGGGTGGTCCTTGTAGCGCATCAGCATCGCCACTTCGGCGCCAAGCGCGCGGCGATAAAACGCGAGCGCTTCCTCGCAGCGCCCTTCGAAAAAAAGGTAAGGCTGGACCTGCATGGCTTCTCTTCTCCCAGACAGAGGCGGCGTGCGAGCGATGCCTTTGGCGGTCGATCCCGTTTGCGGGGGCTTTTCGAATTTTATGGCGCTCGCCGCCCATCGCTTCCCGTTGACAGTTACGTTGATATCAATACAATTTGCCATGTCAAGCCCTGGCGATCTTCCGTTTGCGGCCACCCTCCGGGTCCGCGATACCTGCCTCTGCCTTCACGTGCGCAAGGCGGCGCGAGGTCTCTCAAGGCGCTTTGACGCCGCGTTTCAACCTCTCGGCGTGACGAGCGGCCAATTCTCGCTTCTGATGGCGCTCAACCGAAAAGAGCCGCCGAGCCTCGGCAGCGTGGCCGCGCTCCTCGCCATGGACCGCACGACGCTCACCGCCAATCTCAAGCCTTTAGAGCGGCGCGGGCTTTTGGAGATCGGGGTCGACGCAAGGGATAAGCGTTCGCGACGGCTTGTCCTCACCCCCCTCGGGCGTGAGCTTTTGCTTGCCGCCCTTCCCTTGTGGGAGAGCGTGCAGGCGGCGGTCGAGGGCCTCCTTCCGCCATCGAGGGCGGGCGATTTGCGCGCCGATCTCCTGGCGCTGTCCTCGGCGGGCGCGGCCGGGTAATCTCGATCCGGCTTCGATCGGGAGGGTTCGGATGGACGACGGCAAGGTCGGCCTCGAAGGCGGCTGCGCTTGCGGGGAAGTGCGGTATCGGCTTCTCTTTCCGCCGATGTTCGTGCATTGCTGCCACTGCCGCGACTGCCAACGCCAAACCGGCAGTGCTTTCGCTCTCAACGCCTTGATCGAAAGAGAACGGGTCGCTCTTGTGAAAGGCGAGCCGGCGCCCATTGCGGTGCCGACCGACAGCGGGCGGCCGCACCGGATCTTTCGCTGTCCCCTCTGCCGGAGCGCGGTGTGGAGCGAATATGGCGGGATCGCCAAACTCAGCTTTCTCCGGGTCGGCACTCTCGATGATCCTTCGGCTCTCACGCCCGATGTTCACATTTA
>JAJYIC010000286.1 GCA_021790295.1 Pseudomonadota bacterium
GGCCCGCCGCGTTTGCAGCCGACAGCTTCCGGGATCGCGACGCTGCGCCGGGGCGGAAGCCATCCGCCGTCGCCGAGCCGGTTCGCCGCCCGACGACCCGCGCAAGAAGCGAAATCTCCATCAAAGTCCCGTAGAAGAAGAACCGCATGTCACGATCGCGATCGCCGAGCGCGATCGTGCTCTTGCCCCGGGCGGCGCGACGATGTTGACTCGCGGGAAGGAAGGGCGATCGCGCCGGAGGAAAGGGCCATGGCGGCGTCACAGGCTTCAGAGATCGGCAGCTTCGATTACGTCATCGTGGGCGCGGGCTCGGCCGGTTGCGTTCTCGCCAACCGGCTTTCCGCCGACCCCGATATGAAGGTGCTTCTCATCGAAGCCGGCGGCAGGGACAACTACATCTGGATCCACATCCCGATCGGCTATCTCTATACCCAAAACAATCCGCGCACCGACTGGTGTTTCAAGACGGAGCCGGAGGAACGCCTTTCGGGCCGCGCCCTCAATTACCCGCGCGGCCGCGTTTTGGGCGGCTGTTCCTCGATCAACGGCATGATCTACATGCGCGGCCAGGCGCGCGATTATGACGGATGGCGCCAACTCGGCAATCGCGGCTGGGGGTGGGACGACGTCCTCCCTTATTTCAAAAAGAGCGAGGACCATGTGACGGGCGCCGACGCGTTTCACGGCGCGGGCGGCGAGTGGCACGTCGAGAAACAGCGCCTATCCTGGGAAATCCTCGACGCCTTTCGCGAGGCGGCGGCGGAGGTTGGCATCCCCAAAACGGACGATTTCAACCGCGGCAACAACGAGGGCTGCGGCTATTTCGAGGTCAACCAGAAGCGCGGCGTGCGCTGGAACACGGCGAAGGCGTTCCTGAAGCCGGCCCGCAACCGAATCAATCTTCGCGTTCTGACGGGGGCTGAGGCCTCTCGCATCCGCTTCGAGGGAAAGCGCGCGGTCGCAATCGAGTGCGTCCATGACGGCGCGCCGGCTTATGCCGAGGTCCGGGGCGAACTCATCCTCGCTGCGGGGTCGATCGGCTCGCCGCAGCTTTTACAGCTTTCGGGCGTGGGGCCGGCGCCGCTTCTAGAGGAGCACGGCATCCCTGTAGTGCACCCGCTCCCGGGCGTCGGCGAAAACCTTCAGGACCATCTTCAGATCCGCGTCGTCTACAAGGTCAAGAATACGAAAACGCTCAATGAAAGCGCGGGGAGCCTCTTCGGCCGCATGGGGATGGGCATCGAATACATGCTCTTGAGGCGCGGGCCTCTGACCATGGCGCCGAGCCAGCTCGGTGCCTTCGCCAAGAGCGACCCTTCGCGCGAGACGCCCAACCTCGAATACCATATTCAGCCACTTTCTCTCGACAAGTTCGGCGACCCTCTCCACCCTTTCCCGGCCTTTACCGCTTCCGTCTGCAACCTGCGCCCGGAAAGCCGCGGCTTTGTCCGCATCCGCGCCGCCGATCTGAAGGCGCATCCGGCGATCAAGCCCAACTATCTCTCCGCCCTCAGCGATCGCCGGGTGGCGGCGGACGCGATCCGGCTGACGCGCCGCATCTGCGCCGCGCGCACGATGGCGCGTTTCGAACCGGAAGAGTATCTCCCCGGCGCCGAGTTCGAGAGCGATGAGGATCTGGCGCGGGCGGCCGGCGAGATCGGCACCACCATCTTTCACCCGGTCGGCACCTGCAAAATGGGGAGCGACCCTCTCGCCGTGGTCGACGATCGCCTGCGCGTTCAGGGCCTCGCGGGCTTGCGCGTCATCGACGCCTCGGTCATGCCGGTCATCACCTCGGGCAACACCAACGCGCCCGCGATCATGATCGCGGAAAAGGGCGCGGCGATGATCCGCGAAGACAGGAAAGCGGGCACAAGCTGAGGCTCTAAGGATCTTTCCGGTCACCCGCCGGGCGGCGGTCCGAGCCCGCGTTCGAGCTTTGCTTCGATCGGCTTGATCTCGCTCTTCTTCGGCCCGAATTGCAGCGCCTGGCTCCATTCGAACCGCGCTTCCCTGGGGCGCCCCGCCCGCCAATAGGCGTCGCCCAGGTGATCGTTGATCGTCGGGTCGTCGGGCACCAGTTCGGTCGCCTTTTGCAGATACTTGACGGCGGCGGCATAATCGCCGAGCCGGTAATGCGCCCAGCCGAGACTGTCGACGATGTAACCGTCGCCGGGCCTCAAAGCGACCGCCTTTTCGAGGAGCTTCAAGCCGCGGTGCAGATGCTGGCCGCGGTCGATCCACGAATAGCCGAGGTAATTGAGGACGAAAGGCTGATCGGGCTTGAGCTTCAAGGCTCCAAGGAGGGTCTTTTCCGCTTCCTGCCAGTGGCCCGATCGATCGAGCGCAATGCCGAAGCTGTAATCGAGCGACCATCCGACCGCGATGCCGGCGGCTTTGAGGCGCCCGATCGCCTCTTCGTAGGCTTTGACTGCCTCGGGATACCGTTTTGCCTCTCTCTGAATGTCGCCGAGCTCGATATCGGCGCTGCTCCACGTCGGCTCGGCCTGCGCCATTCCCGTGAGAAGCGCAATCGCCTTCTCCTTCTTGCCGGCAGCGTCGAGATCGGCGGCAATGCGCAAACGCGCCGACCACGAATAGCGCGAGGTGGAGGGAACCTCGGCCAACACATCAAGCGCCTGCCGCGGATGGTCCTGCGCGCTCAGGATATCGGCGAGAAGCAGCTCTGCAACCCCGCTCTGGGGCGACAAGGCGAGAGAGAGCCGCGTATAGATCAAGGCGAGATCCCGGGTCTCGGGCGCGTCGAGGACGCTCGCGAGATCGAAGAGCGCCTCGGCAAACCCCTCGCTCGCGGAACGGATGATCGGCTGCGGTTTCCCTTGAGGAGGGTGCGCGAACAGCGATTGGGCAAAATCGCTGTAGGCATTCTCTTTGCGAAAGCGGCGGTAGAGGGAGTGCGCTTTCGCGCTCAATCCCTGACGCAGGTAGAAATTCCCGATGACGTCCGTCAGTCTCCAGTTGATCTTTTTCGTCGCTTTGAGAGCCTTCTCGAAATTCGCTTCCGCTTTTTGCGTATGTCCTGCAACGTCGGCGATGAGCCCGGCCTGGAAATATGTGAGGGGGGCGAAGTCCTCGAAGGCGTCGAGCGCGTTGAGCGCCTTTTCCGCGCCGTCGAAATCGCCCGTCGCAACGCGCGTCCAGGCGAGAGCGAGCGGGCGCACAAAACGGTGGATGCCCTCTTGCGGAAGCGCTTCCGCCGAAGAAAGGGCGGCGGCCGCGTTGCCGGCTTTCAGCTCCGTGATCAGAAGGACGAGCCTTGCGACGGCATCACCGGGAGTGAGCGCGATCTCATGCAAAGCGAGGGTCTGCGCCTCGGCGAACCGGCCGTCGGCGAGGGCGGCGATAAAGGCGCGCGCGACGAGTTCTCGCGCGGAAGGATCGGCGCGCCAGGCCTCGGTGAGCCATCTGTCCGCCGCCCCGTAGTCGTGGGTCGCCTCGGCATGAACCCCCGCGAGATAGGCGCCGTAGAGCGGCTCGCTGGGGCTTGGGATCGCGCCAGCGGCCTGCGGCAGCGCGGCGATCGCGAGAACCGCCAAAGCAACAAGGAGCGCATTAGAGCGGCGAACGATCAGGGTCACGGGCTTCCATCCATTCGTTCGGCGGGCGGCTCATTCGAAATGAAGCCTCACATGTTGGGGTAATTGGGCCCGCCCCCGCCTTCGGGCACCACCCAATCGATGTTCTGTTCGGGATCCTTGATGTCGCAGGTCTTGCAGTGAACGCAATTGGGAGCGTTGATCTGCAGATAAGGGCCTTCGGGCCCCTCGACGATCTCATAGACCCCGGCCGGACAATAG
>JAJYIC010000287.1 GCA_021790295.1 Pseudomonadota bacterium
CGTGGTTTCGGGGTCGCTCATCGACGCAGGCTATTTTGTCGGCTCCGGCCTTGCTGCAGGCGATCGCGTCGTGGTGCGCGGAGCGGGCTTTCTTCTAGGGGCGCTCGAAGAAGCCCACGCCGCCCCGGGCGGCGATTGAGGCGATCAAGGCGAGGGGGCGATGCTGCGCACGATCGTCCGCTTTTCGCTGCGTTTCCCTTGGCTCCCGCTTCTCGCCGCCGCCGCGCTCGCGATCGCCGGCGTGCTTGCGCTTTTCCATGCGGATTACGACGTCTTCCCCGAATTCGCGGCCCCGATCGTCGCCGTTTATACCGCGGTCCCCGGCCTTGGCCCGCGCGATATCGAAAGCCTGGTTTCGACGCCGATCGAAGATGCGATCAACGGCGCGCCCGGCCTTCAAAGCCTGCGCTCGCAATCGATTGCCGGGGTTTCGGTCGTGACCGCCCTCTTCCACGGCGGCACCGATCTCTACCGGGACCGGCAATTTGTCGCCGAACGCCTCGCCGCGGCGGCGCGATTTTTGCCGGCGCGCGCGCGCCCGGTTTTGGAGCCTTCGGAATCGGCGGCCGGGAACGTGCTCGATATCGGGCTCACCTCGAACCGCCTCTCTCTCATGCAATTGACCGAATTCGCCCGCGCCGTCATCCGCCCCGCCCTTCTCGCCGTCCCCGGAGTGGCGGCTGTTCCGATCTTTGGCGCGCGTCCCCTCGAATGGCAAATTAGGGTCGATCCGGCGGCGCTTCTCGCCGCGCATATCGGGCTCAATCAGGTGATTGCGGCGGCCGCCTCGGCCTCGGCCGTGCGCGGCGCCGGGCTTCTCGATACGGCCGAACAGCGCTTTCTCCTGCAAACGCACGGGCAGGCGGGCGATCTTTCGGCCCTCGGCGAAAGCGTGATCGAGCGCCGGGCGGGGGCGCCTTTGCGGCTGGCCGACGTCGCCCGCCTCCTCGCCGCCTCGGCGCCGCCGGAGAGCGCCGCGCTCATCGGCACGAAACCGGGCCTTCTCCTCGTCGTCAGCTCTCTTTACGGGTCGAACACGCTCGCTGTCGTTGAGGGTCTCGACGAGGCGCTCCACCGCCTCAACCCGGCGCTCGCCCGCGAAGGGATAAAGCCCGATACAAAGGCGCTGCGGCCGACGAGCTTTATCATCGAGGCCTTGCATGACCTGCGCAATTCGCTTCTGATCGGAAGCGGCCTCATTCTCTTCGTTCTCATATTCGCCTTGCGCAATGGGCGGGTCGCGGCGATCTCGTTTGTGACGATCCCCCTTTCGCTCCTTCTTGCGGTTCTTGTCCTTTACGCTTTTGGGCTGAGCCTCAATACGCTCTCGCTCGGGGGTCTGGCGATCGCGCTCGGCAGCGTCGTCGACGATGCGATCATCGACATCGAAAACATCCGCCGCAGACTGATCGAGAATGCGGGGAAAGAAGAGCCGCAGCCCCGCCTCAAGGTCATCCTCGGAGCCTCGCTCGAGGTGCGCACCGCGATCGTCTTCGCCACCATCGCGATTGCGCTCGTCTTCCTCCCCGTCCTTGCCCTCGGCGGGGTCGCAGGGCGCCTTTTTGCGCCGCTTGCGATTGCCTTTATCGCCGCCATTTTCGCCTCTCTGGCGCTTGCCCTCACCCTCACTCCCTCTCTCGCCTCATTGCTTTTGGGAGCAGGCGCAATCGCAGCCAAAGACCCCCGTTTCGTCACCCTCGCACGCAGCCTTCACCGGCGCGCACTCAAACGCCTTTCGCGTTTCGGCAATGGAGCGCTTTTTGTCCTCGCCGCCGCGGGAGCGGGGGCCATCTTGAGCCTCGCCTTCTTGCCCCGCAGCTTTCTTCCGAGCTTTCACGAAAACGACGTCATCGCCCATTTTCTCGCGCCCCCCGGAACCTCTCTGACGCAGACCCAAGGGCTTGCGAAACGGCTCGTCGCCACTCTCGAAAAGATGCCGGAGGTCGGCCATGTCGTCGTCCACATAGGCCACGCCGAACAAGGCCACGGCCTCGGCGACGTCAACCGGGCGGAGATCGACATCACCCTTTCCGCCCGCGGAAACCGCGACAGCGCGGCATCGAAAAAAGCCATAGAGGCCGCGCTCGGCGCCCTGCCCGGAACCCGCTTCTGGGCCAACAGCTTTCTCACCGAGCGCATCCACGAGGTGCTCTCGGGGACGACGGCGCCCATCGTCGTTCATGTGTTGGGACGCCACCTGAAGGCGCTCGACGCCGACGCCCGCCGCGTCGCCGCCCTTTTGCGCCGCGTTCCCGGGGCCGAAGCCATCACCATCGCCGCTCCCGCGGCGACCCCTTCGATTTCGGTGCGATTGCGCCGCGCCGCCCTTTTGCGTTACGAGCTTCAACCGCGTTCGGTCCTCGACGCGGTCCAAGCGGGGTTCGCCGGGCGTCAAGTCGGGCGCGTCTACCGCGGCGGCACCTCCTGGCCGATCACCGTCCTTTTGCCGCCTTCCGCGCACCCCGATCCGGCCGATATCGGCCGACTGCCGGTGCTCGACGGCAAGGGCCGGATCGTGCCTCTCGAAGCGCTCGCGCGCCTTCGCATCCATCGAGGCCGCAGCATGATCCTGCATCGGAATGCGCAAAGGGTTCAGAACGTCGTCGCCGAAGTCCACGGCAGCGCCGCCGCCTTTCTCGGGCGGGCGCGCAAGGCGTTGCGCGGGCTTTCCCTGTCGCCCGGCACCTATCTCGCTTTCGGCGGCACGGCCAAGGCCGCAGGCGGCGCGCAAAAGACTCTCTTTCTTTACGGCGGCGGCGCTTTTCTCCTGATCATGGCGTTGCTGGCGGCGGGACTGGGCGGGGCGCGCCCGGCGATCCTTCTTGCCGCCAATCTGCCCTTTGCCCTGATCGGCGGCATCGCCGCCATCTGGATCGCAAGGCTGCCGCTCGATCTCGGCGCCGGAGTGGGGCTCGTCACCGTGTTCGGGATCACCTTGCGCAACGGGTTGATGCTGTTCTCGCATTACCGGCATCTTCTCGCCCGCGAAGGCGCCTCCTGGACTGGCGAGACGGCCGAGCGCGGCGCCGTCGAAAGGGTGGTGCCGATCCTCTTGACCGCGACCGTAACGGCGCTCGGTCTTTTGCCTCTGGCGGCCGGTGCCGGGCTTGCGGGCCAGGAGATCGAAGGGCCGATGGCGATCGTCATCCTCGGCGGTCTGTTGAGTTCGACGCCTTTGACGCTCCTCGTCCTGCCCGGTCTTGCGGCGCGCTTTTTGCGCCGCGAGCATCTCGAAAGGGCGGAGGCCGAAGTCTAGCCGCCAAGAAAGGCGCAAGAGCCGCGGCCGGCGGGAGGGCTTTCCCCGGCGAAAGCCGGCCTCTCAATAACCGAGAGCGAGTCCGTCTTTGCGCGGGTCAGAGCCGCCGATCAGGATTCCCCGCTGCCAGTCGATAAAGATCGCCTGACAGCCGCCGACCGGCACTTCGAGCCGCTCGATCTTGTGTCCCCGCCTTTCGAGATCGGCGACGACTTCAGGGGAATTTGCCTCTTCGACCCGCAGTGTTCCTTCGAAAGCGAAAGAGCGGGGGGCTTCGGCGGCCTGTTGCGGGTCGAGCCCGTGATCGACGAGACGGTGCAGGAAAAGGACCTGGCCCTGAGGCTGGAAATGGCCTCCCATGACGCCGAAAGGCATCAGCGCCCGCCCGTCCTTGACGAGCATTCCCGGAATGATCGTGTGCATCGGCCGCTTTCCCGGCGCAATCGCGTTCGCATGGCCGGGAATGAGGCGAAAGCTCGAACCGCGGTTGTGCAGAAGGACGCCGCTTTCGGGCGCCAGGATCCCGGTGCCGAAAGCCGAAAAGAGGGAGTTGATAAAGG
>JAJYIC010000288.1 GCA_021790295.1 Pseudomonadota bacterium
CGCCAGCCCCGAGGCCTCTGCGGGCCAGCCCGAAGACCTTGTCGCCTGCGGCGCCTGCGGGGCTTATGTCGCTTCGGGCGCGCCCCATTGCGTTCGCCCCGATTGCCCCAAGCCGCGCTGACCTTTTGCCGGCAACGCCATGAGCTTCCAGTCTCTGATCCTCGAATTGAAGCGTTTCTGGGCCGGGCAAGGCTGCGCCATCCTCGAGCCTTACGATGTCGAGGTCGGGGCCGGAACCTTTCATCCCGCAACCGCGCTTTACGCTTTGGGGCCAAAGCCTTGGCGGGCCGCTTATGTGCAACCCTCGCGCCGGCCGACCGACGGCCGTTACGGCGAAAATCCGAACCGCCTGCAGCATTATTACCAGCTTCAGGTGATCTTGAAGCCCGCGCCTTTCGACAGCCAGGATCTTTATCTCGAAAGCCTCGCGGCGATCGGCATCGAGGCGCGCGATCACGATATCCGCTTTGTCGAGGACGATTGGGAAAGCCCCACTCTCGGCGCCTCCGGGCTCGGCTGGGAGGTCTGGCTCGACGGCATGGAAGTGAGCCAGTTCACCTATTTCCAGCAGGTCGGCGGGATCGAATGCGACCCCGTTTCGACCGAACTGACCTACGGCCTCGAACGTCTTTCGATGGTCGTCGAAAGGGCGGAAAGCGTTTTCGATCTCCCCTACAACGAAGGCGAAGGTTCGCGCCGGATCACTTATGGCGAGGTATTCCGGCGCGCCGAACGCGAATTCTCGGCCTATAATTTCGAATGGGCCGATCTCGAGATGCTTTTCCGCCATTTCGAGGACGCCGAAAGGGAATGCAACGCGCTTCTCGCGCGCGCTCTCGCCTTGCCGGCTTACGACCAGTGCCTCAAGGCAAGCCACCTTTTCAACCTCTTGGACGCGCGCGGCGCCGTCAGCGTCACCGAACGCGCGGCCTTTATCGCCCGCGTCAGGGCTCTTGCCAAAGGCTGTTGCGAGGCTTGGCTTGCCGGGGCGCAGGGCCTCTGATGCCTGATCTTCTTCTCGAAATTCTCGGCGAGGAAATCCCTGCGCGCATGCAGAAAGGGGCGCTCGCCGAACTGTGCCGACGTCTCGGAAAAGGGCTCGCCGCGGCCGGGATCCCGGCCGAAAGGAGCGAGGGCTTTGTCACCCCGAGGAGGCTTGCGCTCCTCGCCCGCGGCATTCCCGCGCGCCAGGCCGCCCTGCGCGAAGAGCGCCGCGGCCCGCGCGTCGGCGCGCCGACGGCGGCGATCGAGGGCTTTCTGCGCGCCAGCGGTCTTGCCTCGATCAAGGAAAGCGAGATCAGGGAGCTTCAAGGCGGCCGCTATCATTTCGCGGTCAAGGAAAAGCCGGGCGAAGAGACGGCAAAGATTTTGCCTCAGATCGTCCTTTCCGCCATCGCCGATTTTCCCTGGCCGAAATCGATGCGTTTCCCTTCGGCGTCTTTGCGCTGGGTGCGGCCCATCAATAGGATCCTCGCTCTTTTCGACGGCGAGATCCTGCCGATTGCGCTCGGTGAAATCCCCGTCGGCAGGGTGACTCACGGCCACCGTTTTCTCTCTCCGCGCGCAATCAGGATCGAAAGCGTTGATCGGTATAAAAAGCGTCTCGAAGAAGCCTTTGTCGTTCTCGACCCTTCGGAGCGTTTGAGGATGATCCGCGAAGGCCTCGAAGCCTGCGCCTCGATGTTCGGCTTTCGCGTCAAGGAAGACAGCGATCTTCTCGAAGAAGTTTGCGGTCTCGTCGAATATCCGGTCGTCCTTTCGGGCGCGATCGAGGCGCCCTTTATGAGCCTTCCGCCCGAGGTCCTGGCGGCGGCGATGCGCACCCATCAGAGATATTTTTCCTGTCTCGACGAGGAAGGCCGCCCCGCCCCGCGTTTTCTTTTTGTCGCCAACAACAAGGCCCGCGACGGCGGCAAGGCGATCGTCGTCGGAAACGAAAGGGTATTGCGAGCGCGCCTCGCGGACGCCCGTTATTTCTTCGATCAGGACCGCAAAAGCCGTCTCGAAGAGCGGATCGAGGCCCTCAAGTCACGCGTCTATCACGAAAAGCTCGGCAGCGTGTACGACAAGGCAAGGCGCATGGAAAGCGTTGCTCGCGATCTTGCCGGTCTTGCTTTTCCCGGCTCTCCTCTTATTGCCGAACGTGCGGCGCGCGCGGCCCTCCTCGCCAAAGCCGATCTTTCGACCCAGATGGTCGGCGAATTTCCCGAATTGCAAGGGATCATGGGCGGCTATTACGCGCGCGAGGACGGCGAAAAGGGTGAGGTCGCAGAAGCTATTGCGGATCATTATAAGCCTCTCGGCGCGAGCGACTCTTGCCCCAGCGCCAATGAAAGCGTCCTCCTCGCTCTTGCCGACAAGATCGACACTCTCGTTGCGTTTTTCTCGATCGAGGAGAAGCCGAGCGGATCGGGCGATCCTTACGCCTTGCGCCGCGCCGCTTTGGGGCTCATCCGCATCATCCTCGATAAAAACCTGCCGTTACGGCTCTACCGCGCCTTTTATTCTGCCGCCAAGGCGCTTTCTCTAGAGCCGGCGAAGAACGAGGATTTGGAGAGGGCTCTCCCCCGGTTTGCGGCCGGCCTTGGCGGACGCCTGCTTTCCTTTGTCGTCGAACGCCTCAAGGTGCATCTGCGCGGGGAAGGGTTCCGCCTCGACGTGATCGATGCGGCTCTTGCCCCCGCGGGAGAGCGCGAAGACCATCTTCCCCGTCTCGTCGAGCGCGTTTCGGCCTTGCGCGATTTTCTCGGCGGCGAAGCGGGCGCCAATCTTCTTCTCGCCTATCGCCGCGCCTCGAACATCGTCAGGATCGAAGGGCAGAAAGGCGGCTGGCAACCGGGCGAAACCGACTCCGGGCTTTTCCACGAAGAGGAAGAGAAAGCGCTTTGGCGGCGCCTCGACAAGCTGAGCGGCCGGCTCGAAGCCGCCCTCGCCGGCGAAGATTTTGTCGAGGCGATGACGGCTCTTGCCACACTTCGCCACCCTGTCGACGACTTTTTCGAAAAGGTGACCGTTAATGCAAAGGAACCGGAATTGCGCCAAAACCGCCTGCGCCTTTTGGCGGCGATACGAGGGGCGATGAACCGGGTCGCCGATTTCTCCAGGATCGAAGGGTGAGTGGCCGATGACGAAATGGGTCTACAGCTTCGGCGGCGGCGGCGCGGAAGGAAGCGCAGAGATGCGCGATCTTCTCGGCGGCAAAGGCGCGGGCCTTGCCGAGATGAGCCGTCTCGGCCTTCCCGTTCCGCCCGGTTTTACGATCACGACCGAGGTGTGCACCTATTATTACGCGCGCGAGAATTCCTACCCGGAAGGGCTCGCCGAAGAGGTCGCAAAGGCTTTGCGCGGTCTCGAAAGCGCTCTGCAACGGCGTTTTGGCGATCCCGCAAACCCGCTTCTCTTATCCGTGCGTTCGGGCGCGCGCGCCTCGATGCCGGGGATGATGGATACGGTCCTCAATCTCGGCCTCAACGAGGAAACCGTTTCGGGGCTCGCCCGGCAAAGCGGCGACCCGCGCTTCGCCTATGACAGCTACCGCCGTTTTATCGAGATGTACGGCGAGGTCGTTCTCGGGATCGAGCATCATCTTTTCGAGGAGCTGATCGAAAACCTGAAGCTCGACAAAGGCCTCGTCCTCGACACCGATCTTGCCGCCGAGGATTGGCAGGCGATCGTCAAAGGCTTCAAGGAGATCGTCCTCGGCGCTACCGGCCGCGCTTTCCCCGAAGATCCGCCGGCTCAGCTTTGGGGGGCGATCGGCGCCGTTTTCGCCTCCTGGATGAACCCGCGCGCGCTCACCTACCGGCGCC
>JAJYIC010000289.1 GCA_021790295.1 Pseudomonadota bacterium
AGCATCACCGGACCGAGAACGATCGCCACGACCCCGCCGAGAAGGCCGCTCGCGACAATCGCAAAAGGCCACGGCAAGGCCGTGCGCGTCACGAGGAGAGCCGTCGTATAGGCGCCAAGGCCGTAAAACGACACCTGCCCGAAAGAGAGATACCCGGTAAAGCCGCTGATGAGGTTCCAGCTATAAGCAAGGACCACCGCAGCGAGGATGTCCGTCGCAAACTGCAGGCGGTAGCCGCTGGCGCCGATCGGAAGGGCGAGGAAGAGCGCGAGCGTCACGGCCGCGACGAGCGCGTTGTCGCCGCCGCCAAGGAACCGCCCCCACGCCCGCCGCGTGCCGGCCGGCGCGCTCGCTTTATGTTGGAGGCTCAAGTCTGCGCCCGCCGGAAGCGTTGCGGCTGCGCCAGCATCACCGCCAGAAGGAGGACGTAGGGAAGGACGTATTCGGCGTTGCCGCCGAGGAAGTAACCCGCCGCCGACTGCAAGACCCCGAGCGCGAGCGCGGCGGCGGCGACGCCGATATAATTGCCGAGCCCGCCCAATGCGATCATGACAAAGGCGAGAAGGGTGAAATCATTTGCCGATTGCGGTGCGAGCGGCATGACGATGATGACGAGGACGCCCGAAGAGGCGGCAAGGCCGACGCCGAGAGCAAAGGCGAAAAGGCGGGCCCGGCCGACGTCGATGCCGCAGCAAAGCGCGCCCGTCGGGCTTTGCGAGGCGGCGAGCAACGCCTTTCCGGAACCCGTGAAATTGAGCCAGACATAAAGCCCGGCCGAAAAGAGGGCGGCGAACGCTCCCGCAATCACCAGCGCCTTGTTGAAGGCAAGGTCCGCGAAAGTCCAGCTCGATTGCAGATAAGGCAGCGAGACGAAATCCGAACCCCAGCTTTGCAAGGCGAGTTCGCTCAAAACATAGGAAAGGCCAAAGGTGACCATCAGGCTCAAAAGATCCGAACGGCTTGCCGAACGCATCAAAGGCTCGACCAGAAAACGTTCGACCACGGCGCCGGCAACGCCCATGGCGAGAAAAGCCACGGGCAATACAAAAAGCGGGTTGACCGCGGTGTGGATCGCAAACCAGTAGGTGAAAAGGCCGGCCACGACGATAAAGCTTCCGTGGGCGAGATTGACGACCCCCATCACGCCAAAGATGAGGTTGAAACTTTGCGCGATGAGGGCATAAAGGCCCCCGAGAAGGATCCCGTTGATCAGCAGTTGCAGAAGAAGCGTCACGAAAGGCGCCTCGCCGCAGCCGGCCTTCAGGTCAAAGGGCGCTCACGACCCGCTGTAAGGGGCGAGCACCTTGCCTTCCGCCAAGGACGGCGGCGTCACCAGCTTCAAGACGCCGTTCTGGATCTGCACCATTTCCTGCGAGGCGCCGAGCATAAGGCCGTTGGCGTCGATCTTGAAGTGGCCCTGGACGGTGGGGACGCTATGGCTCAAAAACCAGGCGCGCAGCTTGGCCTGGTTCAAAGAGCGCGTGGCCTTGACCGCCGCGCCGAGCACTTCCACCGAGCTGTAGCCGACCGCCGCATGATAGTCGGGAGCCCCGCCGAACTTCTTCTCGAAGCCGGCGATAAAGGCCTTGTTCCCCGGGGTCTTGAAATTATGCCACCAGCTTGTGTTCGAAACGATGCGATTGGCCAAAGGCCCGAGCGCCTTGATAAAGGCGGGCTCGACCGGGCCCACGGTCTCGCCGAGATATTTCGGCGCAAAGCCTTGCTGGTGCAAAGCCCGGGCGATGCCGACGGCGTCGGGATAATAGGTGCAGCCGAGGACGACGTCGGGATGCGCATTCTTGATGGCCAGAGCAATCGGCGAAAAATCCGGCATCGGCAAGGCGTAGGTGGTGCGATAAACGATCTTGAAGCCGAGCTTTTTCGCCTGTGCGACGCGCGCGTCGAGGCAGGCGAGAGTGAACGCCGATTCGAGGCCCACGAGAGCGACGGTTTTCTCTCCCCTCTTCTTGGCCAGAGGCAAAAGCTGTTGCAGATAGGTGGTCGAAGAGGCGATGCCCTGGAAGTTCCACTTGTTGCCTTTGACGTAGATGGTCGGCACCGAGGCTCCGGGCTCGAGAGTGGCCATCTTATACTTGTTGATGAGAGGCGCGACGCCGATCGTCACCAAACTCGAATAAGGCCCGAGAAGAAGGTTGACCTTGTCCTCGGTGATGAGCCTTTGATAAAGGCGCACCGCCGTGCCGGGACTGCTCTGGTCGTCGTACGTCTTGAGGACGATCTTGCGCCCGAGCCAGCCGCCGTGCGCGTTGGCAACCGCGACGCCGAGCTTGATCCCTTTCAGTTGAAAGACGGCGTCGGCGGCCAAAGGCCCGGTTTGTGAAATGGTGGCGCCGATCACGATCGGCCCTGCGGCGAAAGCGGGCGCAGGCGCGAGCGCAATCCCACCCGCGACAAAAAAGAATGCGGCGCCGGCGAGCGCCGCCAGCCTCGACCCGTTGACCATAATCCTGTCCTCCTTCCCCGAAGCGGTCGTTTCGCCTTCAGCATAATCGTCTCGGCGACAACCGTGTAGAATTCTTCGCGCGATAATCCTCGAAAAGAGAGCCGGCGCGAAAGCGCCGCGCTCGACCGGCGGTTTCCTCGACTCAATCCCAGCGCATCTCGTGGATGTGGCGCTCGAGGCCTTCGCGGAAATCGGGATGGGCGATGGCGGCGAGCGCTCGCGCCCTTTCGCGCAGGGATTTGCCGCGAAGTCTCGCCACCCCGTATTCGGTGACGACGGTATCGACGTCGTTGCGCGACGTCGACACCGCCGCGCCGCGATCGAGCACCGGCAGGATGCGCGAGATGCGCCCTTCCTTGGCGGTCGAGGGAAAGGCGAGGATGAATTTGCCGCCGGGCGAGCGCGCCGCACCGCGGGCGAAATCGACCTGGCCGCCGACCCCGCCGAGCTGGCGGGTGCCGAGGCTTTCGGCGTTCGCCTGTCCTGAGAGATCGATCTGCAGCGCCGAATTGATCGCCACCACCTTCGGGTTGCGGGCGATGATCGCGGGGTCGTTGGTAAAATCGATCGGGTGCATCTCGATCGCCTCGTTGGCGTCGGCGAAGCGGTAAAGGCGCCGGCTTCCGAGCATGAAGCTGATCACCGAACGGCCGGGGCAGACCGCCTTTTCCGAGTTGTCGATGACGCCTTTCTCGATGAGGTCGATGGCGCCGTCGGAGATCATCTCGCTGTGAAGGCCGAGGCGGCGCTTGCCAACAAGGAACTGCGCCAAAGCGTCCGGCACGCCCCCCGCGCCGAGCTGAAGGGTCGCGCCATCCTCGACGAGTTCCGCCAGATGCCGGCCGATCCGCTCCTCGACCGGCCCGCGCCGGCGCGGGCTCAGTTCGTCATGCGGATAGGAAGCCGGAATCGCAAAATCGATTTCCCGGTAAGGCACCTTGCAGGGCCCGAAAGTGCGCGGCACCTGGTCGTTGATCTCGGCGACAAAGATCCTCGCCGCCTCGCGCGCCGCGGCAAGATAGAAAAGATAGCTGCCGTAAGAGCAACAGCCTTCCTCGTCCGGGGGCGAAAGCTGGGCGACGGCGATGTCGGCGCGAAAGCTGCCGTCGCGTAAAAGGCGCGGCCAATCCGAAAGATGGCAAGGGGTATAATCGGCGCGGCCTTCGGCCACCGCCTCGCGCGCATCATGGGAAACGAGGACGGTATTCTGCCGCAGGTGTCCCGCGAATGAGGGGTCGAGATAAGGCAGGGTGCCGAGCACCCTGCTGTGGACGAGGGTCACCCCATCGAGTTCCGAGGCCCGCGCTAGACTGAACTTC
>JAJYIC010000290.1 GCA_021790295.1 Pseudomonadota bacterium
AGGGTGGGTTGCAATCGCCCGCCCCTCGCCGCAGATTGGGGCCTTTGCGCGAAGAGGGAAAGGGCAAAGGCGATGGAGATTTCGGGTTCCTTTCGCATCGCCGCGCCGCGCGAGAAGGTTTGGGCGAGCCTCAACGATCCGGAAATTTTGAAAGTCAGCATCCCGGGCTGCGAGCGGATCGAAAAGCTTTCGGAAAACGAGTTCTCGGCCAAGGTCACCGCCAAGGTCGGTCCGGTCAAGGCGAGTTTCGGCGGCAAGGTCACCCTTTCCGATCTCGATCCGCCGCAAAGCTATCGCATCAGCGGCGAAGGCTCCGGAGGGGTTGCGGGCTTTGCCAGAGGCAGCGCCAGGGTGAGGCTCGAAGAGGCGGAAGAAGGCGCAACCCTCCTCAGCTATACGGTCGAGGCCCATGTGGGAGGCAAGCTCGCGCAGGTCGGCTCGCGCCTTGTCGACGCGGCGGCGAAAAAGATGGCGGGCGATTTCTTCTCCCGTTTCAGCGCGGCCGTCGCCCCCGAAGAGGAGGAATTGGCGGCGCCCACCGAAGGCGAAGGCGCGCCTTCGGCAGAAGAAGGCGCGGCCGAAAAGCCGGTGGCGCCCGCCCCTCCCCGCCCTTCGGGCCTGCGCCTTCCGCCCGCCTTGTGGATCCCCGCCCTCCTCGCCGTCATCGCCCTTCTCCTGTATTTTTTCGCCGGCCGCAGCCTTACTCGTTAAAGATTGGAGGGCGGGCGAGAGCGGGCGTCTTGACCGCGGGCCCTTGGCGCGGGAAACTCCCGGGAAGTCGTGGAGCGGGGAGGAGCGGATGCGCAAAACAGTGAGCCTTCGGGTCAACGGCAAACCGGTTTCGGCCGAAGTCGAAGACCGCACGCTTCTCGTGCAGTTGTTGCGCGAACATCTGGGCCTCACGGGCACCCATGTCGGCTGCGATACAAGCCAATGCGGAGCGTGCGTCGTCCATCTCGACGGCGAGGCGGTCAAATCCTGCACCCTTCTTGCGGTTCAGGCCGACGGGCGTTCGGTTCTGACGATCGAAGGGGTTGCAGAGGGCGATACCCTCCACCCGATGCAGGAGGCCTTTCGCGACAACCATGCCCTCCAATGCGGCTTTTGCACGCCGGGGATGGTGATGAGCGCGCTCGATCTGGTCAAAAACAACCCCGATCCGAGCGAGCACGAGATTCGCGAATATCTCGAAGGCAATTTGTGCCGTTGCACCGGCTATCACAACATCGTTCTGGCGATCAAGGCGGGGGCGGCGGCAATGCGCGGGGAGGCACCCGCGCAGGCGGCGGAGTAGGGCCATGGCCGAGATCGGGAAAGCGGTCAGGAGGCGCGAGGATTTCCGTTTTCTGACCGGCATCGGCACCTATACCGACGACATCAACCGGCCGGGCCAGCTTTACGCCTTTATCCTGAGGAGCCCCTATGCGCACGCCCGCATCACCGGCCTCGATGCGGCTGCGGCGCGCTCGTTCCCCGGAGTCGTCGCCGTCTTTAGCGCAGAGGACCTGTCCGCCGACGGCGTCGGCGGCCTTCCCTGCGGCTGGCAGATCCATTCGCAAGACGGGACGGCAATGGCCGAGCCCGCTCATCCGGTTCTCGCGATCGAGAGGGTGCGCCATGTCGGCGACCCGGTTGCGGTCGTCATCGCCCTAAGCCTCGCCGCCGCGCGCGAGGCTGCAGAGCGCCTGCGCGTCACTTATAGCGAACTTCCCGCCGTCACCGATCCGGCCGAGGCTCTGCGCCCCGGCGCTCCGAAGGTGTGGGAGGACGTTCAAGGCAATCTCTGTTTCGATTGGCATCTCGGAGACAAAGAAGCGGTCGCGGCCGCGTTTTCGAAGGCCCATCACGTCGCCCGCATCGACCTCGTCAACAACCGCCTCATTCCGAACGCGATGGAGCCGCGCGCGGCGATCGGCGATTTCGACCGCGCGACGGGCGACTACACCCTTTACACGACAAGCCAGAACCCGCATGTGATCCGCCTTCTCATGGGGGCCTTTGTCCTCCACATACCGGAGAGCCGTTTGCGGGTCGTCGCTCCCGATGTCGGCGGCGGTTTCGGTTCGAAGATCTATCATTACGCCGAGGAGGCGATCGTCACCTGGGCGTCGGGCAAGTTGAAACGCCCCGTCAAATGGACGGCGGAGCGTTCGGAAAGCTTCCTTTCCGACGCGCATGGGCGCGACCACGTCACCCACGGCGAACTCGCGCTCGACCCCGGGGGAAAGTTTCTCGCCCTCAAGGTTTCGACGATCGCCAATATGGGCGCCTATCTTTCGACCTTCGCGCCCGCCGTTCCGACCTATCTTTACGGCACCCTTCTCGCCGGCACCTATGCGACCCCGGCGATCACGGTGGAGACCAAGGCGGTCTTTACCAACACGGCGCCGGTCGACGCGTATCGCGGGGCCGGGCGCCCCGAGGCGACCTTTGTGCTCGAACGCCTCGTCGATATTGCCGCCGACGAACTGGGGATCGACCCCGGAGAGTTGCGGCGGCGCAATTTCATCCCCAAAGGGGCGTATCCCTATCAGACCCCGGTGGCGCTTCAATACGACAGCGGCGATTACGCGGCGACCCTCGATCTTGCGTTGAAAGCGGCCGATTACGCCGGTTTTGAGGCAAGGCGCGAGGCCGCGGCGCGGCGCGGCAAATTGCGCGGCATCGGCATCGCCACCTATCTCGAAGCCTGCGGCATCGCTCCTTCGGCCGTCGTCGGTTCGCTCGGGGCGCGCGCCGGTCTTTACGAGGCGGCCCTTTTGAGGGTCCACCCGACAGGCAGCGTCTCGGTCTTTACCGGTTCCCACAGCCACGGCCAAGGCCACGAGACGAGCTTTGCCCAGCTTGTCGCCGACGGCCTCGGCATCCCTCTCGAATCGGTCGAGATCATCCACGGCGACACCGCCAAAATCCCCTTCGGGATGGGAACCTACGGCTCGCGTTCTCTTGCCGTCGGCGGTTCGGCGATCGTCAAGGCCATGGACAAGATCATCGCCAAAGGGAGAAAGATCGCCGCCCATCTTCTCGAAGCCGCGGAAGCCGACATCGAGTGGAAGGACGGCAAGTTTGCGGTTGCCGGAACCGACCGCGCCAAGACCTTGGGCGAGGTGGCGCTGGCCGCCTATGTTCCGCACAACTACCCGATCGAGGAACTGGAACCCGGGCTCGAAGAGCAGGCGTTTTACGACCCGAAAAATTTCACCTTTCCTTCGGGCGCCTATGTCGCCGAGATCGAGATCGATCCGGATACCGGCCGCGTGTCGATCGAGAGGTTTACCGCAAGCGACGATTTCGGGCGCATCATCAATCCGATGATCGTCGCGGGGCAGGTTCATGGAGGGCTTGTCCAGGGGATCGGCCAAGCGCTTCTCGAAGGCTGCGTTTACGACAGAGAGACGGGCCAGCTTCTGACCGGCTCCTACAACGATTACGCGATGCCGCGCGCGGACGACGTGCCCTCTTTTGCGCTTTCGACCCACGCGACGCTGTGCACGCATAATCCTCTCGGGGTCAAAGGTTGCGGGGAAGCGGGCGCGATCGGTGCCCCCGCGGCGATCACCAACGCCATCGTCGATGCCTTGAAGCCGTTCGGCGTGCGCCATGTCGACATGCCGGCAAAGGCGGAAAAGCTTTGGCGCATCATCAAGGACCGCCCGGCGAAGGCGGCTGCGCAATAGGGAGAGGCGCGATGTACGAATTCGAGTATCACCGTCCGGAGAGCCTCGAAGAGGCGGCGCGGCTTCTCGGCGCGCGCGAGGAGGCAAAGATCGTCGCCG
>JAJYIC010000291.1 GCA_021790295.1 Pseudomonadota bacterium
CGTGAAGATCAACGACAAGCACATCGAGGTGATCGTCCGCCAGATGCTGCAGAAGGTCGAGATCGACGACCCCGGCGACACTACCTTCCTCATCGGCGAACAGGCCGACCGCATCGAGTTCGAGGCGGAGAACGCCAAGACCGAAAAGGACGCGTTGCGCCCGGCGCAAGCGCACCCGGTGTTGCAGGGGATCACCAAGGCAAGCCTGCAGACCAATTCTTTCATCTCCGCCGCCTCTTTCCAGGAGACGACGCGGGTTTTGACCGAAGCCGCGGTTTCGGGCCGGATTGATACGCTGACGGGGCTCAAAGAGAACGTCATCGTCGGCCGCCTCATCCCGGCGGGAACGGGAAGCGTCATCGCCCGCCTGCGCGAGATTGCCGCCGGGCGCGACCGCGAACTCGCGCGCCTCGCCGCCGAAGCCGAAAGCGAGCCCGCAGAGGCCGAAAAGCGCACGGCCTGAAGCTCGGCGCCGAAGGCCGGGCCGAGCGCGGCCTGGCTTTCAGCGCTGCGGCTCCGGGAAAGGAAGAGGCGCAGGCGCCTTTGGGAGGCGGGGTTTTGCCGCTCGCGCGCCGCAGGGCCCCTTTTTTCTGTCGCGCCTTGGCGGCGCGACTCTGCGGCTTGAGCGGACTTCGGGTGAAGAGAAAGGGAGGGACGGGCGATGGCGCAGCAGCCTTCAGAGGGCGAAGGGGGCTTTGTCACCGATCTCGAATGCAGCCTTTCCGGGGAACGAAGCCCGCCCGACCGCCTCGCGAGCCTTTCGCGCTTAGGGAAACCTCTTCTCGTCCGCTATGATCTCGAGAGGGTGCGCCGCGCCCTCACCCCTTCCCTTCTCGAAAAGAGGCCGCCCAGCCTCTGGCGTTATCGCGAACTTCTGCCCGTCAGGCGAAGCGAAAACATCGTCTCTCTCGGCGAGACGATGACCCCTCTCCTCTCTTTGCCGCGTCTTGCCGAAGTTCTTCGCGCTTCGGGCGGGATCCTCGTCAAGGACGAAGGCCGTTTGCCGACGGGCTCGTTCAAGGCGCGCGGGCTCGCTCTTGCCGTTTCGATGGCGAAGGAACTCGGGGTTTCGAGCATGGCGATGCCCTCGAACGGCAACGCCGGGGCCGCGCTTGCCGCTTATGCGAGCCGCGCCGGGATCCGCTCTTTCGTTTTCTGCCCGGAGGATACCCCCGAGGTCAATATCCGCGAGATCGCGATGCAGGGCGCCGAGGTCTTTCTCGTCGACGGCCTTATCGACGAGTGCGGCAAGTTCGTTGCGGAAGGCGAGAAGGCGCTCGGCTGGTTCAACGCTTCGACCCTGCGCGAGCCTTACCGCATCGAAGGGAAGAAGACGATGGGGCTTGAACTGGCGGAACAGCTCGGCTGGAAGCTTCCCGACGTCATCTTTTATCCGACCGGAGGGGGAACGGGTCTGATCGGCATGTGGAAGGCCTTCGCCGAACTCGAAGCGCTCGGCTGGATCGGCGAGAGGAAACCGCGCATGGTCGCGGTTCAGGCCGCGGGCTGCGCGCCGATGGTCAAGGCTTTCGAAGCGGGAGAGGAGCATGCCCCGCGCTGGGAGAACGCTTCGACCTTTGCCGCAGGGATCCGCGTTCCGCAAGCGATCGGCGATTTTCTCATCCTGCGGGCGGTGCGCGAAAGCCGGGGCTTTGCCATCGCCGTCGACGACGAGGCGATCGCCGCGGCTTGGCGCGAGGTCGCAGAGGAAGAAGGCCTTCTTCTCTGCCCCGAAGGGGCGGCGACCTATGCGGCGTACAAAAAGGCGCGCGCAGAGGGGCGCGTCACGGCCGAAGAAAGCATCGTTCTTTACAATTGTGCAAGCGGGCTCAAATACGCGATGCCCCCGGCGGGGCGCCGCATCGAAGCCGGCAAACCCATCGACTGGCACCAGTTTTCCGATCGCGGCCGCGTCCCTCTCGTGCCATGATCGCGCTTGCGCCGCAGCCCAAAGGGGGTGGCGCAGGAGACCGCTCCATGAGAGGGAAACGCTCCCCTTCGCGCGCTCTTTTTGCCGCCATCCTCGCCGCCGCTCTCCTCGGGGTCGGCTTTTGGGGACTGGCGCGAAAGCGGGGCGAGGAAGCGCGCGGGGCGGCAGAAGGCCGGCCCGTCATGGCCTCGGAGCGGGTCTCGCGCCGGGGCGGCGAACCTGTCATCAGGCTCGATGGCGCGGCGCAAAGGGCGGCCGGGATCAAGACCGTAGCGCTCGCAAATTCTCGCCACCAGAAACGTCTCACCGCTTACGGGCGGGTTCTCGATCCGGGGCCATTGGCGCGTCTTGCCAACCGTTTTGCGGCCGCCAAGTCCGGGCGCGAGATCGTCGCCGCAAAGCTCGCCGCCGCGCGCGCGGCTTTAGCGCGTGCGCGCGCGCTTTATAGCGACCGGCAGAATATTTCGGCGGCGCGCCTGCAGGCGGCCGAAGCGGCATTTGCGGTCGCCCACGCCCGCCTCGCCGCGGCCGATTCCGAACTGAGCACTCTGAAGACGAGGGCGGAAGAGGATTGGGGCGCGAGGCTCGGCGAAGCGGTCGCCCGAGCCAGCCCTTTGTTGGAGAGCCTTCTTGCGCGGCGCGATCTGCTCCTGCAAGTGACGTTGGAGGCGGGCGAGACCATCCCGCAGCCGCCGGGCAAGGCCCTGCTCGAAACGGGGAGCGGCCGGGGCGTGCCGCTTGCCTTTCTGTCGCCGGCGACAAAAACCGACCCGCGGCTGCAAGGCTTGAGCTTCTTTTTTACCGCGCCCGCCAGAAGCGGCCTTCTTCCGGGGATGAACGTCCTCGCTTCGCTTGCCGCCGGTCCAACGGTCGAAGGCACGCTCGTTCCGGCTTCGGCCGTGGTGTGGGAAAAAGGCCGCGCCTGGGCCTATTTCCGCATCGGCCCCCACTCTTTCGCGCGCCGGGCGATCGCCACCAAAGAGAGAGCGCGCGCAGGCGGCTATATCGTCACCGGCTTGCCGCAAAGAAGCCTCGTCGTCGTCGAAGGAGCGCAGATGCTCCTCTCCGAAGAGTTGCGCTCGCGCATGAACCCCGGCAACGAGGAGTGAGAGAATGGCCGCCGGACAGGGGCCTCAAGCCTCTCTCATCGGCTTTGCCATACGCTTTCGCGGCCTCGTCATCGCTCTCGCTTGCGTTCTCTTAGGCTACGGCGTCTTCCGCCTCGCCGACGCCAAATACGACGTCTTTCCGGAATTTGCCCCGCCGCAGGTGCAGATCCGCACCAATGCCCCCGGTCTTGCGCCCGAACAGGTCGAAATCCTTGTTACCGGGCCTCTCGAAACGGCCATCGGCGGCGTCCCCGGCCTTGCGAGTTTGCGTTCCTCTTCGACCCAAAGCCTTTCGGTCATCACCGCGACCTTCAAGGCTTCGAGCGGCATCTACCGCGACCGCCAGCTTCTCGAAGAACGGCTTGCCGAGAGCGCGGCTTTGCTTCCCTCGGGCGTCGGCCCGCCGGCGGTGATGCCTCTCACCTCTTCGACCAATCTCGTCCTCGTCGCCGGCTTGACGGGCAAGAGACGCTCGCTCATGCATCTCTACACCTTCGCCAAATGGACGCTGCGTCCCCGCCTTCTCGCCGTTGCCGGCGTCGCCAGCGTCGCGATCTTCGGCCGCGAGGCAAAATCGATCGAGATCGACATCCATCCGCAGGCTTTGGAGCGGTTCGGCGTCGGCCTCAATCAGGTGCTCGACGCCGCCCGGCGCGCGACCGGCATCAGGGGCGGCGGCTTTATCGATACCGCCAACCAAAGGATCGCCA